>JAISKN010000228.1 GCA_031260925.1 Prevotellaceae bacterium
TCGCAATGACGGTAGCCGTATAAGCAATGGGAGTACGTCATTGCGAGAATTTTAAGCGAAATGAAATGTAGCGAAAAATTCGAAGCAATCCAGAAAAACTATATTAATTTAACAATCCCGAATACAATAAGGCAATTCACAAAAAAGAAAGAAAGAGGTTAAAAAAAACCTCTTTCTTTTTGAATGCGTATGTTTCTGTTTTTTATTCAGGGTGAATTGCCTCCGAAGGACAAACATCGGCACAAGTGCCACAAGAAGTACAGATAGCGGGGTCAATGACATAAATATCGCCCTCTGAAATTGCTTCCACAGGACATTCGCCAATACAAGTACCGCAAGCAACGCAATCGTCTGTAATAACGTAAGCCATAATGATTTAATAAATTTTAGTGTTAATAAATTTTTTTCGCTGCAAAGGTATGAATTAATTTTGAATTATAAATGATAATTTATGAATTATTTTTACTTTTTTTTAAACAAAATATTTTTCTTATTTTTACGTTAATAATTGTGTAAATAAAATTGTAACTTTGCAACTTGATTTTTTTAAAACAGAATGAAAAAAATATTATTGATTATCAGCATTTTAACCATATTTGATTTTTCTATCAAAAGTCAAAATCTTGCAACGGCAGATTATAAACCCATTCATTTCGGTTTTATGCTCGGCATAAACGCAATGGATTTTGGCATAAAACCCACTTTGCAAACGATTGACGGCGTAGTGTATCAGGCTGACGTTTCTACTTTGGTGCCGGGCTTTACTGTCGGCGTAATCGGCGATGTGCGTTTGGGTGAATATTTCAATTTTCGACTGACTCCCGCGCTGCATCTTGGCGAGCGGACACTGTCGTTTGTGAATGACAAAAATTCTGAGGTTATCAAGCAAAATATCAAGTCAAATTTGCTCACTGTTCCCGTTTATTTTAAATATTCTGCGGTGAGAATAAAAAATTACCGACCGTATTTGATTGCTGGCGGCGGCGTTTCGTTTGACTTGGGGCGCGACCGAGAAAAGCCTGTGTTGCTAAAAACTATGGACTATTTTATTGATTTCGGCGTTGGCTGCACATTCTATTTTCCCTATTTCAGATTTTCACCAGAAATCAAGTTCGCGCTTGGGTTTAACAATCTGCTCACTCCGCTCAATGCCCGCCCAAGAGATTTTATCACAGACGAGGACAAACGCTTTACAAATTCAATGAGCAGACTGACATCAAGGCTTTTTACTTTTGTATTTAATTTTGAGTGAAAGAATGAAATGCTCATAAAAAAAATAGGGGCTGTCTCAAAAGTCTTTTAGCACGCAGATAACGCGGATTTGATAGATAAACGCAGATAATTAAAATATTGATTATCTGCGTTTTATCTAATTTATTGTTACTAAAAATCTGCGTAAATCCGTCTAATCTGCGTCATCTGCGTGCTTTTGAGACAGCCTCTTATTCAAATCCAATGCCAATGGCTTTTACAGTAACTTTTTACCAACTATTTTTGGCATATATACCTATTTTGGATTTTCAAAAATCGCATTAATCCAACAGCACACCCATTACCGCTACTGCTGCCTTGCTCAAATTCGTTCCAGGTCCGAAAATCGCTGCTACGCCTGCTTTGTAGAGGAAATCGTAGTCCTGCGGAGGAATAACGCCGCCGGCTACTACGAGAATGTCCTCTCTGCCGAGTTTTTTGAGTTCGTCAATCACTTGCGGCACAAGGGTTTTGTGTCCCGCAGCGAGCGAGGAAACGCCGAGAATATGCACGTCATTCTCAACTGCCTGCTTGGCTGCCTCTGACGGTGTTTGGAAAAGCGGTCCCATATCTACGTCAAAGCCGCAATCGGCAAAGCCCGTTGCTACTACTTTTCCGCCGCGGTCGTGTCCGTCCTGTCCCATTTTGGCGACCATAATTCGCGGACGGCGACCCTCTTTTTTTGCAAACTCTTCCGTCAAGGCACACGCCTTTTGGAAGTCCGCATCCTGTTTTGTTCCTGCACTATACACGCCTGATATTGTTCTAATTGTTGCTTTATAACGTCCTGCAATTTCTTCGCAGGCATCGGAAATTTCGCCCAAAGTGGCGCGAACTTTTGCCGCCTCTACGGCAAGTTCGAGTAAGTTGCCTTTGCCTGTTTTTACCGCTTCGGTAATCTGGGCAAGGATTTTTTTCACTGCCTCTGGGTTGCGTTTTGCTTTCAAATCGTTCAAACGCTCGATTTGCTGCTTGCGCACAAGGGTATTATCAACCTCCAAAGTATCAATGCTGTCTTCTTTTTCGAGGCGATATTTGTTTGTACCTACAATGGTCTGCTCGCCGCTGTCGATACGCGCCTGCGTGCGTGCAGCCGCCTCTTCGATGCGCATTTTCGGAATACCTGTTTCGATAGCCGCAGCCATTCCGCCCAAAGATTCAACTTCTTGGATTAATGCCCACGCTTTGTCAAAAATTTCTTTTGTAAGATTTTCAACATAATAACTGCCTGCCCAAGGGTCAACTTCGCGGCAAATATTGGTCTCTTCCTGAATATAAATCTGCGTGTTGCGGGCAATACGAGCCGAAAAATCGGTCGGCAAAGCGATTGCCTCGTCAAGCGCGTTGGTGTGCAGCGACTGCGTGTGTCCGAGAGCCGCGCCCATTGCCTCAACGCAGGTTCTGCCTACATTGTTGAACGGGTCTTGTTCGGTCAAACTCCAACCTGACGTTTGGCAGTGAGTACGCAACGCCAGCGATTTAGAATTTTTCGGGTTAAATGTTTTCACAATCTCCGCCCACAGCATACGCGCAGCGCGCATTTTGGCAATCTCCATAAAATGATTCATACCAATTCCCCAGAAAAACGACAAACGCGGTGCAAAAGTATCAATGTCCATACCCGCATTTACGCCTGCGCGAAGATACTCCCAGCCGTCAGCCAAAGTATAAGCCAACTCAATGTCAGCCGTTGCTCCCGCCTCCTGCATATGATAGCCCGAAATGGAAATCGAGTTGAATTTCGGCATATTTTTTGAAGTATATTCAAAAATATCGGCAATGATTTTCATAGAAAATTTTGGAGGATAAATATAGGTGTTGCGCACCATAAATTCCTTCAAAATATCGTTTTGAATAGTGCCTTGCAGTTGTTCAAGCGTTGCGCCCTGCTCCAAGCCCGCCACAATGTAGAAGGCAAGAATTGGCAGCACCGCGCCGTTCATCGTCATCGACACTGACATCTGATTGAGCGGAATACCGTCAAACAGCACCTTCATATCTTCGATAGAACAGATGCTTACGCCCGCTTTGCCCACATCGCCCACAACGCGCTCGTGGTCGGCATCGTAGCCGCGATGAGTAGCGAGGTCGAACGCCACCGACAAGCCCTTTTGCCCAGAGGCAAGATTTCTGCGGTAAAACGCATTGCTTTCCTCAGCGGTAGAAAAACCCGCATACTGACGAATTGTCCAAGGGCGCATCGCATACATACCCGAATACGGACCGCGCAAAAATGGCGGCAACCCCGCAGCATAATTCAGGTGGTCGATACCCTTTAAATCGTCTTTTGTGTAATATTCCTTAACAGGAATTTGCTCGGCAGTAGTAAAACCGCCGCCCTGCGATGCCCTTGATTTTGCCTCAAAAGCATCAATTTTGATTTCTTTAAAATTCGGTTTCATTTATAAATTTTTTTATGATATATTATTTTAAATATTTATTGCTAAATTTTATTCTGTCCAAAGATATTTTTCGTTGAAATCTACATTATTTTCTTTCAAAAATTGTATATATTCTTCAATAAATGTCTGTTCTTTATGGTGTTCCTTTTGATTTTCAATGTATGCTGCCACAATTTTTAATTTCGATTGACTGACGGAATAGCCCGCATAACCGCCCTGCCATTCAAAATCCTGATAATGTTCGTCTTTCGTTTTCAACCAGCGGCTGCTGTTTGCCTTGATTTTCATCATAAAATCTGCCAACGAAATATTTTTTGACATCACCGCCAAAACGTGAACGTGATTTGCCATTCCGTTGATTTTTATGGGAATGGACTGAATATTTTTGATAATCCCGCTGATATATGCGTACAGTTCCGCCTCGTCTTCGGGGCGAATTTTGTCCGCATTGTATTTAACGTGAAAAATACAATGAACATATAATTGTGATAACGATTGTGCCATAATTTTTTTGTTTTCAACAAAAATTGTCGTGCAAATTTACAATATGTTTTTTAATATTTTATTTTCCCATTTTCAACCTAACGCATACGCGGTTGGGTATTATATTTTTCCCAAGCCATACGACATTTGGGCTATTTTATTTCTCCTAATTCCCAACGCTAACGCATTTGGGCTATATTATTTTTTCCTTTCAGGAAAAGGGTTGTGCCAATTTGCAACCAATTTCCATTTTTTGCACGCCGCAATGGGTTGAAAACCCATTATATTTTTTAGCCCAATCGCGTTAGCGTTGGGATTGAATGTACAACATTCATTGAGGGCTGAAAGCCCGAAATAAATTATGTTTTATATTTTGACAATATCTTTCACAAATATCTGATGTATATTATGTATTATTTTATTGAATACTTTATAATGAGAAAATGATATTTTTATCTTTGGCAATATCTACTTCTGACGCTTTTAAAACTAAATTTTCATTATCTTTCAAATATTGCTGTGCCTCTATTAGTCCTGATTCTGCTGCTTGTTGAATATGTTTTATACCTATTGCAATATTTTCGTTTAATGTGCTTTTATAAATAAAAGCAAGTCCCATACAAAAATATACATCATCAATCATTTTAGTTTTTAATTCTATTGCCTTTTGAAAATATGCAATAGCACTATCATAATAAACAATACTGTAATACTTGCTTTTTTGATAATAAACCGACCCAATATAAGCGTATATTTCTCCTATAAATTCATTACCCCAACCATCAGAATATTCAATAAATTTGTTTAAATATTCTAATGCTTTATCATAATCTTCATTGCTGTTGGCATTTTTATAATATGCTTTGCCTAATTTTTCATAAGCCGCGTAATAACCAAACTCAATTGCTTTTCTAAAATTAAAAATGGCAGCAATATAATCTTGCTTATAATGATAAATATTTCCCAAATAAAAATATGCCATTGCATAATCTCGTTTTAGTTCTATTGACTTCTCTAAATATCTTATTGCCTCTGTATTGTTAGCATTTAACTTTTTTGCTTGCCTGAAAGAAGTTATAATTTTATTATCAATATTTTTATCTGCTATTTGATTTTCACCAATTATTAAATTATCTAATTCAGGTTCCTCGCTATAGAGTAAACCCAAAATCGAATATGCCTTTTCATTATCTTTTTTAAGTTCTATATATTTTTTCAAATATTCTACTGATTTATCATAATCAGGTATATAAAAACAATAAATTATTCCTATTTGATAATACGCTTCGGCATAATTTTTGTCATAATTAATTACTTCCATAAAACATTTTAATGCCTTATCATAATCTTTGTAATTCTGGTATATCATTCCTCTGTGATAGTATGCCTCTATCAATAATGTTGCTGCCTTTTGTATCTTTTGTAGTAGTAAATCAAGAGTATCTTTTTCTCTATCATTTAATTCTTGTTTCTTTTGTAAATCTTCTATTTCTTTCTGCGCATTTTCAAATTCTTTATTAAAAAAATTTATTCCATTTTCCAAACATCTAATTGCTTCGTCAAAATCTTTAACGTATGGGAACACAAATATTCCAAGAAAAAGGTAATACATATTAATTTCGGCATCAGAAGTCGTATTATCAATTGCTTTTTGAAAATTTTTCTTTGCTTCAAAATACTTATGTTTTTCTATATATATAGTTCCAATATGTAAATATGCATTAAAAAAGTCAGGTTTTAATTCTACTGCTTTATTATAATTTTTTAACGCCTTATCGGGTTTATTTTGTTTTTGTGCCTTTTCGCCATATTTAAACCAATCGTCTGCTGTTGGGCTAATTACTTTTTTTATTTTCTTTACCACTTTTACTATCGGTTTAATGATTGGCTGTTCTATTATTGGTCTTTTCTTTGCTAAAAGAGTAATAATAGCCAAAATAAAACTCAACAAGGTTATTACACTTGCTGTTCTATTATCAATAATAAATTCCCATATTTTTGTAATATTAGACATATATTTTATTCAAATATTTTCTATTCTCATTAATCTTGCAAAACTTTAATTTCTTTTGCGTTCTATTTCGCAGGGCTAACGCCGCTGCGCTAATGTTTATCGGGCTTTCAGCCCTAAATTGCTGCACACAAGCATTGAAAATGCGTTATATTATAGCCCAATCGCGTATGCGTTGGGTGAAATGCGTTATATTTTTTTTCCAATGCGTATGCGTTGGGTAAAATTATATTTTTCCCACAATGTGTATGCTGGGTTGAAAATGCGTTGCTGTTTTTATCATTATCAAATGCGTTATATCATAGCCCAATCGCGTATGCGTTGGGTGGTTGGGCTATGATAACGCATTATTTCACATCAAATCCCCAACTTGCTATTAAATCCGTTCAGCGTTTCGAGGACATTGCTTTTTACATTCACAAAATACTCGATGCCTTGCGCTTTCAGGTCGTCTGTGCAGGCGGGCGCGCCGGCTACAACGAAGATTTCTTTGCCTTTTACCAACTCAAACGCTTGCGGTGCGAGTTCGGCGTATTCGTCGTCTGACGAGCAGAGAACGATAATGTCGGCATTTGCCTTGCGGGCTGCCTCAACGCCTGCGGCAACGGTTTCAAAACCGATGTTGTCGATGATTTCGTAGCCGGCACAGCCGAAAAAGTTAGACGAAAATTGCGCACGAGCCAATCTCATCGCAAGGTTGCCGATTGTGAGCATAAACACTTTTGGGCGTTTTGCCGCTTTTTCGGTGGCGAGGCGAAGTTGCTCAAACGCGATTGCCTCGCGGGTCGGTTTCAACGTTGGAATTGTGCCGCTTGAGCAAGCGCAATTTTCGGCATTTTCCTCAATTTTATCGCCTGTAACTTCGGTGAAATTCGGGTACTGATTTGTTCCCAAAAGAATTTCTTTGCGGTTGGCAAGTGCTTTGAGGCGATTTTCGGCAGTGGCATTGATGTCTTGCTGCACTTTTCCGCTTTCAACTGCTGCAAAAAATCCGCCGTTTTCTTCTGTTTCGAGAAACAGTTTCCAAGCCGCCTGAGCAATCATATTTGTCAGATTTTCGATGTAATACGAACCAGCCGATGCGTCTGTAACTTTGTCAAAATGGCTCTCTTCTTTCAACAAAAGTTGTTGATTTCGTGCAATTCTTTCCGAAAATTCGTCAGAATGTTTGTAGGCAACATCATAAGGCAGCACGCGCAACGAATTTACGCCGCCGAGAGTAGCACTCATCGCCTCTGTTTGCGTGCGCAGCATATTTGCGTTGGCATCGAAAATCGTCATATTGTAGAACGATGTTTCGGCGTGAATGTGCATTTTTGCAGCGCAGGGGCAGAAATCCAAACCGTTTTCCGCCATACAGTTGCAGCCATCGCCGCAGTTGCATTGCGGTTTGTACGCTTCAACGATTTTTGCCCACAACCAGCGTGCAGCGCGGAATTTGGCAATTTCCATAAAATAATTTCCGCCAACGCCGAAGTTGAATTTGATTGCTTTTGCAGCAGTAGCCGCATCAACGCCTGCATTGGTCATAATATCGAGGTACTGCACGCCCCAAGCGAGCGCGTAACCGAGTTCCTGCACGGTGTAGCCGCCTGCATTTGCGAGTATTCCAGCGTGAACATTCACAACGCGGTATAAAGGCAAGTTTTTCGCCTCTTTCACGAGCGGAACAATCAGAGTTTCAATATCCTGCACCGAAATATTTTTGCCTTTGAGCAACATTTTGTAAATAGAATCAAAGTTGATAGAGCCTTCAAGCGAAGTCAAATCATACTTGTTTGTGGTGAAATAATCAACCAAAATTTTGGTTAATTCTTTTGCGCGAGTGCCGCAAATTATGAAATTCAATTCCACTGCATCAGCCTGAATTCCAGAGAGCAAATCTTCGATGAATTTTGCTGAAAGCGCGTCTTTGTGAATTTTGAAACCAAGCGAATTAACGCCTTTGTTGAGAATGTCAAGTGCCTTTTTGTTTGCCTCAACAGGACATTCCACGTCAATATCCTGACGAACAAGCCATTCGTTGTCGGTTTTCGTGCCTTGCGCATACGGAAAAACGGCGGGCGAAAGTTTGTCGGTTTTCAGGTTTTCGAGGTTTTCCCCGCAATAAAAGGGCTGCACAGCAAATCCCTCGTTGGTGCGCCAAACGAGTTTTTTGGCAAAATCTGCACCTTTCAGGTCTTTTGTGATTTGTTCCAACCACTGTTCGGCAGTAACGGCGGGAAAATCAGCCAATAAATTTAATTTTTTTTCTGACATAAGAATTTTTATTATAGATTATTTTTTTATAATGATTTGATTATTAATATTTTACAAAATAAATTATATTTTTTTAATTTTGTGTGCAAAGTTACTGATTTTTTATGAGTTTATTATGTTTTTTTAGTAATTTTTGCAGGGGAACAATGTCAATGTGAAATAATATAATTGAATTAGGCACTTAAATAAGCCATAAAAAAAGGTGTCATTGCGGGTCAAGCCCGCAATGACACGAAAGTTTTATACTATGACTTGTTTTTACAACTTTTTCAGCCCTTTTATTTGCGCTTTGTCTGTAACTTCAAACAAACTGATTGCAAAGCCGCCGCCTGGTGCTGATTTTTGCGTCAGTTTTGATTTGTTGGTAACCACTGCTTTGCTTATGACGTATGCCTGCGGGTTGGTTTTGTAATTGGCATCGGGCGCATCGGCATAAATTGTTGCGATATATTGTTTGCCCTGTTCCAAGAAATCAAAACGAATGTTTGACGTAAAACCTTTTTCGCCGCAAACATTGCCGACAAACCAACTTGAACTGCCTTTGGCTTTGCGGGCAATGGTAATGTATTCGCCCGGCTCTGCCTCAAGGTATTTGCTGTCGTCCCAATCAACAGCAACGTTTTCTATAAACTGAAAAGCATCAAGGAAACGGTTGTAGTTTTCTGGCAAATCTGCTGCCATTTGCAGCGGACTGTACAGCGTTACATACAGGGCTAACTGATTTGCCAAAGTCGTGTTTGCGTGAGAATGATTGTTTGGGTTGATTTTTTCTATGTCCATTTCAAAAATTCCGGGCGTGTAGTCCATCGGACCGCCAATCAACCGCGTAAATGGAAGATATGCAACGTGTCCTGGCTTGATGCCGCCCATTGCCTGATATTCTGTGCCGCGAGCCGCCTCGTTGCCAATCAAATTGGGGTAAGTGCGGCAAATACCTGTCGGGCGAACTGCCTCGTGAGCATTGACCATTATTTTATATTCCGCTGCCTTTTCTATCGCATATTGATAATGATTTACAATCCATTGGCTGTAATGATTTTCACCGCGCGGAATAATATCGCCCACATAACCGCTTTTTACAGCATCGTAGCCGTTGTCATTCATAAATTTGTAAGCATCATCAAGATAACGCTCGTAGTTGCGGACAGAGGCAGAGGTTTCGTGGTGCATAATCATTTTTATGCCTTTACTTGCGGCATATTTATGAATTTCCTGCACATTAAAATCTGGATTTGGAGTAACAAAATCAAACACAAAATCTTTTGATTTGCCAAACCAATCTTCCCAACCGATATTCCAACCTTCCACCAAAACAGCATCAAAACCGTGCAGTGCTGCAAAATCAATGTATTTTTTCACGTTTTCGGTGTTTGCGCCGTGCCGTCCGTGCGGTTTCACCTTGCTGTAATCGGTAACGCCAATCTGCACGCTCGGCAAATCGTAGGTGTAACTCCATTCGCTTTTGCCTGTAATCATTTCCCACCAAACGCCAACGTATTTTATCGGTTTAATCCACGAAGTATCTTCAATTTTGCAAGGCTCATTCAGGTTTAATGTGAGATTTGATGCTAAAATATTTCTGGCATCATCGCTCACAATAATTGTGCGCCAAGGCGATTGACAAGGTGCTTGCAGATGTCCTTTTGTGCCGTTTGCATCGGGCGTGAGCCACGACTCAAAAATGAAATTTTTGTCGTCTAAATTCAAGTGCATACAGGCGTAATTTATCAATGCCGCCTCGTGCAGATTGATATAAATGCCGTCATTAGTTTTCAGCATTAACGAGGTTTGCACGCCTGTCGGCGAAAAAGACGTTTGCGATAAATTGCTGGTGATTGCAGCCGCTTGCAATGCTCTGATTTCCGATAATTTCGAGGTTGTATAATCATATTCCTGTGTGTCGTAATCGCCCGGAATCCAATATGCAGTGTGGTCGCCTGTCATTGCGAACTGTGTTTTTTCTTCTTTGATAACGAAATAAATCAGGTTTTTCTGCTGCGGAAATTCGTAACGGAAACCCAAACCATCGTTAAACAAGCGGAAACGGACAGTTATAATTCGGTCAGTGGAGGTTTGGTTTAGCGTAACGGCTAATTCGTTGTAGTGGTTGCGAATGTTTTTTGTTTCGCCCCAAACAGGCTGCCAAGTTTCGTCAAAAGCAGCGGTTTTGGCACTGATAACTTCAAAACCGCTCTGTAAATTTGATTTTACACTTGACTGGCTTTTATTTTCCGCGTTGCTAAAATCGGCTTTCGGTCCTTCTTCCTTTAATTCAAAGCCCAATTTACTCGGCTTGATTACAGGTTTGCCTTTATAGGTTAAACTGTAAGAGGGCGTTCCGTTTTGCAGCAAAGCAAAAGTAACAGTAAGATTTCCGTCAGGAGATTTCAATTCCTGCGCTGTTAAAGCAGTCATTATCATACACATAGATAAAATGCTTAATGATTTTCTCATTTTATTTAAAATTTTAGTTTTTTTCTTTCTTCTAATATTCAACTACCACCATACTCCAATATTTGAGCGAAGGCAGTGTAAAAGTAATGTCAGAGCCGTTTTGCGTAAATGAAATTTCGCGCGCTACGCCTTGCTCTGTGTCTGGCGATGCTACCCAGATTTTGACTGCGGGGCTGGCAACGGTGATATGCTGCGTTATATCTGTTTGCGTTACAGGCTCGCGCTGATTGCCGTCTGTGTCGCGCCATTCCATTGTTGAAGCATTGGTAAAATTGAGAAAATGGAATACGTCTTTATCGGCAAATTTTCTGTTAAAAACAGCAATATTGCCTTGTTGTGCAGGGGCGGTAGTCAAAGTTCCGCCATCACGCAAAATATTTTGATAACCGACCAAAAAATCGTAATAGTGAATTAATTTTCCTTTCAATTCGCCGTGCATCTGCAAATTTTTATTTGGGAAATATTCATTTGCCAAATAGTGTTCTCCGATTTCCAAGTGCGAGCCTCCTGCGGCAAAAATCACTGCATTCGCCAATAATACGCCAGCCTCATTTACATAACCGCTACGGCTTGACTTGGCATAATTGATATACGCAGCCAAAACGGTGTTTTTTGAATTGTTGCTAAAAGTATTATTATCAACAATTATTTTTACTAACTGGTCAAACGATTTGCTTGGGTCCCAAACTTCGGTATAGAGAAAATCTACTGCCGAAGGTGCAATGCTGTTGCTTTGTCCGTATTGGCTTACGGCATTCATAACGTGATATTTTGTTGGAAATGCCGCTTTCATTGCTGCAATAAACGAGCCGTAGGTTTCGTCTAATTTTACCGTTGTGCCGTTGTAATCGTACAGAGTGCCGCGACTGCCCAACTGGTCAATGTGGTAACCGTCAAAATCATACACTGCATACACATCTTGATTTCGTTGTATGAGATAATTTTGCCACTCTACATTTGCAGGGTTGGTAAGATAAATGCTGCTGCGGAAAGGCGGGTTAAGATGATGATTGTCTTTGTTGGAGTGATTATTATCTTTAAAAAGATACCACTCTTCTTTTACTCCGTCTGTTGCGGCGTTTTGTAATGCGCCAAAAAGCAGATTGTAGAACATCGCCTTCATTCCTTTGTCGTGAGCGGCATTTATGTAGCCATCTACTGTGGAACGATAGTTGGTGCGCCCTATCAAATCAAGCCACGACTCGGCTGGCGACTCCACAGTGCCTGCTAATGGGCGGTGGTGGTCGTTCTGCCAATCGTAGAACTGAATGCCGTTAATATGATAGCGATTCATTGTATTGATATTATTTTCAATACTTGTCTGATTCATTCTGTCATATCCCGAAAGAAAGCCGTAGCGGGGAAATTTTTTCCAGTCAGACGATACATCAACGCCGATGCTTTCTTTGATTGCCTCCTGTCCGTCTATTATTTCATAGACATCAACCAAGTAGCCTTGAAAATCATCGGTTGGCGGTGTCCAGAGCCACGTTGTGCCAGCGATATTTTCTTCTTTCAGAACTTTGCCTAAATGAGAATAGCGCACTTTGGCATTATTCAAAGGCTCTCTGAGTTTAAACTGCACAGCCTCGCCAGGTGCATAACAGGCTTTGTCTGTACTTAACACAGTATTAAAATATGTGTCGCCGTAGGTAATTGGGTCGTTTTTTGTGTCATAATAATCAGTGCAGCCTGATAATAAACACAAACTCATTATTATTGATAAAATCATTTTATTCATTTTAATTAATTATTTATTTTTGATTAT
>JAISKN010000309.1 GCA_031260925.1 Prevotellaceae bacterium
TTAAAAACATAAGAATAGGTAACAGGTAATAGGTAATATGTAACAGGTAATAGGTAATATTGCAATTTACGACTATTGCCTGAAAGGCAAATATATTTTAGCCCAATGCAGAGCGTAGCGGCGCGTTGGGGAAATTTAGCCCAATGGCAACGCCTTGGGTAACAAAATTAGGTAATCAGGTTGGTTTAGGGAGAAATTGCTTGTTACTGAGGTTGTTTAGTAAGAAAAATCAGGTAAAAATCAGGTTTTACTAATTACCTGTTAACCAACATTATACAAAACATAAAACTTTTACAATTTGCTGATATATAACATATTAAGTAACTTGCGAAAATTAAAATAATTTATTAGTAGTGTATTAGTGGCAAAAAAATAAAAACAATGAAAAATTCAATAAAAACCTTAATAATTTGCGCATTTGCAGCATTCACATTATTTTCCGCCTGCGAAACAATCATTGACTTTGATGACACAGAAATAACGCCGCTTTTGGTGGTAAATAGTTTTGTAATGCCCGATTCTACAATTATTGTAG
The DNA here is from genome assembly GCA_031260925.1 of Prevotellaceae bacterium. GTDB lineage: Bacteria > Bacteroidota > Bacteroidia > Bacteroidales > Paludibacteraceae > F0058. The sequence continues at coordinate 536 of JAISKN010000309.1, forward strand.
AAGTATCGGAGAGTAAATTTTTTCTTGCCTCTGAATATTATGCAAAAAAAGTAACAGATGCCAATGTTCAACTTTTTGTGAATGATGAATTTGTTGAGCAAATAGAATTTTTTAGAGCGGAAATAGATACAACAAAATACGTTTGGTCAGAATTTGACTATTTTTCACCAAGCAGCGATTCTATTAGACCTGCTCCTCATAATTCTGTTTATGTTTCAAAAAGCAAAGTAAAATCGGGCGACAAAGTAAAAATCAAAGTTTCTGCGCCAAATTTCAAAGAGAGCGTTTGGGGCGAAACTGTTGTGCCGTTTCCGCCGCAAATTCTTTCATTTGACACTGTTTCTACCCAAGATAATTATTACGACCAGAAGAAATTGACATTTAGTGTAAAATTTCAAGACAACCCAAATGAAGACAATTATTACCGCATAATATTAGGAAAATATCGAAAAGAAATATATGTAGATGATGATAATGTACTTCACATAGACAGTTTATATCGTTACGAAACTTCATATTTTGATTCAGACGATATGCTTTTTACTAATAATAACGGCATTGGCGGCGATTTATTTGCAGGCTATATGCGATATTACATATTTTCAGACGAACTGATAAAAGATAAAGAATATACTGTAAAATTTGAAATGTGGCATAATGCGGAATATTTTGACTATTACCCAAATGACGATTGGATGAATCGCGAACATTATGAATTAGAAGCATTTTATGTGGTAAAATTTCAAACAATTTCCAAAGAATATTATCAGTTTCTAAAATCGGCAAATGCGGCAGCAAACGAAGATATAACAGGTTTTTTCAGTGAGCCGACGCAAATTTTTAGCAATATCAACGGCGGAATTGGCGTTATTGGGGCTTATGCCGAAAGTGCATTTTATGTAAATTTTCACTAAAAATATGAGAAATTCGACAAAAATATTTATATTGTGCATATTTGCAACATTATTTTCCGCCTGCGAAACAATTATTGAATTTAAAGGCTCGGAAACACAGCCGCTTTTGGTGGTAACAAGTTATATTGCGCCTGATTCCGTAATTTTTGTACGGGTTACTCAAAGCAAATTTTTTCTTGAGCCTGATACTGCTTATGATTACATAAGATATATGAAAAATGCCAATGTTCAACTTTTTGTAAATGATGAATTTGTTGAACAATTAGAATATTTTGAGTATTATGAGCCTGCAAACTTTGTTTTGCCGCAAAGCACCGATACTATTTCGCCCTCTTATGTTTATTATTCTTATGTTTCAAAAAGCAAGGTAAAATCGGGCGACAGAGTAAAAATAAAAGTTTCTGCGCCAAATTTCAAAGATGCTTGGGGCGAAACGGTTGTGCCTTTTCCTGCGCCAATTATTTCTGTGGATACAATTACACAATTTCAAAGTCTTTTGCGAATAAAGTTTTATATAAAATTTAAAGACATACCAAGTGAAGACAATTATTATATTTTAATCATTGGAAAATTTAGAAAAGATTTATTTTTAGACAATGCAAATCATCTTTGGGAAAGTGTGTTTTTTCATAGTTATCAATTATTAACTTTTGTGTCAGAAGATATACTATTTGATTATAATACAGGTTATGATTATTGGGGACACAATCCTTTTTTTACAGATGAGTTGATAAAAGATAAAGAATATACTGTAAAATGTGATATGTTAGACTTTGGTATAGACAGATATTATTACTACCCGAATGAGGAAGACGACACAACTAAATATTATGTTTATAACCCGAATGACGAAATTAGTGGAGATTACAAGGTAGTTCACCAAAAGGCAATCTATGCAGTAAAACTTCAAACCATTTCCAAAGAATACTATCAGTTTCTAAAAACGGCAAATGAAGTAAAAATGAATGAAGACGATGTTACAAATCTTTTTACCGAGCCGCAACAAATTTTCAATAATATCAACGGCGGAATTGGCATTGTTGGGTCTTATGCCGAAAGTGTGGTTTATATAGATTTTCGGTAATTCCTAATTCTTAACTTCTTAACTCTTAATTCTTAACTCTTAATTCTTAACTTCTTATTTCTTAACTTCTTAACTTCTTATTTCTTAACTCTTATTTCTTAACTTTCTCTTGGTTTTTGTTAATAAAATCTTTCCAGTTTTTATATTTTGCGGCGGGAACAACAGAATTTGTCTGCAAAAAATGGCAATATGCAGCAGCAAGTCCGTCTGTTGCGTCAAGTTCTTTGGGCAGGATTTCGTGCGGTATTTTCAAAATTCTGCACAACATATCTGCTACCTGCTCTTTTGAGGCGCGCCCCTGCCCTGTAATCGCCATTTTGATTTTCAACGGCGCATATTCCGAAATCGGAATATCGTGAGTAATGGCAGCCGTGATAGCCACGCCCTGCGCACGCCCAAGTTTGAGCATTGACTGCACATTTTTTTCAAAAAACGGTGCTTCAATGGCGAGTTCGTCAGGCAAATATTTTTCGATTAAGAGGGTAACTTCTTCAAAGATTTTTTTGAGCGAAAGGTAATGATTTTTTATGTTCCTCATATTAACTATGCCCAAATCAACAAAATATGCCTTTTTATTTTCCACTTTCAAAATGCCGTAACCCATTACGGTCGTTCCTGGGTCAATTCCTAAAATTATTCGTTCCACTTTATTAATTTTAAATTCTAAATTGTAAATTATTGAATTAGTCTTTTAAATGATATTTTTATTTTGAACGCAAAGGCGCAAAGTCTCAAAGACGCTAAGAAAAACTTAAAAGTTTTTCTTCTTTGCGTTCTTAAAAATAAAATTTAAAATCAGTAGTAAAAAAATAAATAATATACTAAATATCAAATAATTATATCAAATTA
>JAISKN010000348.1 GCA_031260925.1 Prevotellaceae bacterium
ATTGTTTTTCTATTATCTTGATAATTTTTAAAAACTAATAGCACCTCAAAAAAAATTATTACCCATTTTTTGAAAGAATATCATTTATTCATAACTCTAATGACTGATTTTGAGTAAAAAATCCTATATTTTCACAAAAAAATATCATAGAAAAATTTACATTCTTTTTTCACAAAAAATGAGTTAATTTTCTAACAATAAATGACTTAATAATTACGTCAGTATTTCACTTTTACTTTTTTTGCGAAAAATATTTTTTATATTTACTCAAAAAGCAAAAAGTTGTAATTTTGCAATCCTTATTAATTTTTATTTACCTATTAAAATCTTTAAATTTATTATGAAGAAATTTTACTTTACATTTTTATGCGCCATTTTGTGCGCAAATTCGGTTTTCGCTGATGTTTTTACCGCAGGTCAAAGAGTTTGTTTTACAACAGAATTTGATTGGACAATCGCCAATGCTGTTATTTCAGCGTGTTTCCGTAATTCAGACAGTGACGAAACTTTTTCGGCTGTTGCCACTTCTCTTGGCAACAATACCTATTATGTAATTGTACCAGGAGCAGGGACTTTTTCGGCTGTTACTTTTGTCCGTTTTCAAGACGGCAGTACTCCAAGTTGGAGTGCAGGAGTTTGGAATCGTTCTCCTTGGTGGCCATCTGCTGAGGCAGGAAAAATTTATAATATTACAAATTCTGACAAGGACAATCCAAGCGGAAGTTGGGGAGCATACATTGCGTGGAACGGCGCGCCAAAATTAAATATTAATTTAGAACACGGACATTCAGCAAGCAATCTGGAACTTTCACCTGAATTTAACGGTTTTACTATGAATGGCGACTATAATGTTAATAACCCTGCACACGCCAATTTGAAAAACATTACAGATGGTAATGGTGATAATTATTTAACAAATTATTCAAATTTTACAGATTACACAAAGTATTTTAAACTTGGAGGTACCGCAAAAACAAATATCCCTGCTGCACAGGTGTTTTTGAAATATCGCCTGTATGTAGCAGTTACCGGCGCAAGAGAAAATACTCCAACAGCCAATAATTCTATTGAACTCGAATATAATGGCACAGATAATTGGACAGCAGATGCCGTCTTTGATATTTTGGCAGAAGAAAACCGCAACTACGGCAGAAAAATTATTGGTTATCACCCATACGATGTTGAGTTTTGGTTTGAAACAACCTATAATGGTATAACTACTCATTACAGCAACGACGGAAAAAATTACTGGTTTAGGTTTGACACCAATCCATTCCCTATTGACGAGTCAACAATTACAGTTGCTATAAATAATGGAGCTTCAACAGAGTATGATGTAGAAGATATTGATGAAGAAAATTTTATAGATGTTACAAAGTTTGAAGTAGGCGGCTCTTGCCACGTCAATGATTTCTATACAACAATGGGTGTTGCAACTGCAGACGAAGTTACTGTAAAAATGAACTATAAAATATCTAACAACAACGGCGCAAGTTACAATTGGTCAGGTTTTTTTCCAATGATTGCTGATGAAGAAAGTGATGTACCTGAATGGACAAACTTTGCAACAGGCAGTATGGAAGATATGGTAAGTTCACTTCCCGAAGGCACATATCTTATTCACTTCTGGTATTCCGCTGAAATTGATAACCTAACCGTATATGACAGCAATGCAGAAGGACTGAATGAAGGTGTGAATTACAGAGTAACAGTTCAGAGAACAATTACAGGCACACCGTATATTGCCGAAATCCACACAAATATTTATACCAACAACAGCGAACTGATTGCTACTTTTGCAGATGCGCAGCAGGTTAATGTTTATGATTTGAACGGAAAAACTATTGATAGCCAAATTGCTGTAAATCAATATAGAAAAACTCTTCCGCAAGGCATTTACATTGTGAAAGTCGGCAGCGAAACACAAAAAATAATTGTTAAATAAATGTTTTTAGCACGTTGAGACTGTCTAAAAAGCACGCATATTTAATAGATAAACACAGATAATCAGTATTGTATTATCTGTGTTTTTTATTGGTAGTAAATAAAAAACAGGTGTCATTCCCGCGCAGGCGGGAATCCCATTAATACATTGCAATAATGGGATTCCCGCCTTCGCGGGAATGACAAGGTAATTTAATTTTTTCTATTATCTTTTTTTATTTTTTAAAAAAAATTTGTAATTTTGCAAAAAAAGTTTTGTTAATGCCTCAAAAATTCCGAAATATTATTTTTTACCTGCTGCTTTTTGTCGGCGGCGGCGCATTTATGCTGTGGATAGCGCAGCAGGGTGCAGTTTTGGAGTTGGAGGAGAAAATTGTAAAACCTGTTTCCGAAGGCTCGCAATGGGTAATATTTTTGCAAACTTTGGGTGAAAATTTCTTTGAGCCGTTCGCAATTTTGCTCGCGCAAATCATTACAATTATGGTTGTGGCGAGAGTCTGCGGCTTTCTTTTCCGCAAAATTGGACAACCCGCCGTAATTGGTGAAATTTTGGCAGGAATAATTCTTGGACCATCGCTTTTGGGCAACTATTTCCCGCAATATTTTGAACTGCTGTTTCCTGTAAATTCGCTTGCTAACCTGAACACTATCAGCAATATAGGTCTTATTTTGTTTATGTTTGTGGTGGGAATGGAACTCGATATGAAAGTGCTGCGGGCGAAAATCAGCGAGAGCATCGCCATTTCGCAGGCGGGCATTTTCTTCCCTTTCGCGCTCGGAATGGGGCTTTCGTATTTTCTCTACAACGAATTTGTGCCGCCGCAAGTGCCGTTTATCTCGTTCGCGCTGTTTATGGGCGTGTCGATGAGCATAACGGCGTTTCCTGTGCTGGCGCGCATTGCACAGGAACGAGGCTTGAGCAAAACCAAACTCGGAACGGTTATTCTCGCCTGCGCCGCTATCAACGACATTATGGCTTGGTGCATTTTGGCAGTGATTATCGCAATCGCCAAAGCGGGAAATGTTACAAGTTCGCTTTATACAATAATTTTTGCAATAATTTATGTTTTAGTAATGTTAAAATTAGTAAAACCGTTTTTGAAAAAAATTGCAGATTTATATTACTCAAAAGAAAATTTGAATAAAGGTGTTGTTGCAGTGTTTTTTCTCGTGCTGCTCTTTTCGGCATTTTGTACGCAAATGATTGGCATTCACGCGCTTTTCGGAGCATTTATGGCAGGCGTAATTATGCCGAGCAACACAAAATTCCGCGATATTTTTGTTGATAAAGTGGAAGATGTGGCAACTGTAATTTTTCTGCCGCTGTTCTTTGTTTATACAGGTTTGCGGACAAAAATCGGCTTGCTCAACGCAGTTTATCTTTGGAAAATAACAGGCATAATCGTACTTGTGGCAGTAGTCGGAAAACTGCTCGGCAGCGCATTTGCAGCGCGTTTTGTGGGCAGGCAAAGTTGGCGCAACTCGCTGATTACAGGCACTTTAATGAACACGCGCGGGTTGATGGAACTTGTGGCAATCAATATCGGCTACGATTTGGGCGTAATTTCGCCAGAAATTTTTGTAATGCTTGTGTTAATGGCGTTAATCACTACTTTTATGACTTCGCCAATGTTGGCTTTGATTAGAAAAATCTTCCCCAATAAAGAAATTTCCGAAGAGTTGGAACGCAAGCAGGCACAGGGAATTTTCAAGGCTTTGATTGCGCTCGGCAACCCCGCAAGCGGAAAATATCTGTTGCGCGTGGCGAAAAATGTGCTTGACGGCGAAAAAAATACGCTCGAAGTTACGGCACTGCATATCACAGCAGGCTCTGACACAAACCCGCTGCACAGCGAGGAATTTATGACGGCAAGTTTTGCAGGCATAGAAGACGAGGCAACACTGCTCAACGTGCCGCTGAAAAAAGAGTACGAACTTTCGGATAACGTTGAAAATGAGATACTTGAACACGTTAATGATTTCGGTTTCGATTTTTTACTCATTGGCGCGGGACTGTCCTATTCAGAAGAGCCGTTTTTGAAAGACAGCACATTATTCGGCAAAATAAAATGGTTGAATTGGAGTATAAATAAAGTTGTGCGTCAGCAAGTTAGGTTCTACCCGCAAACATTGATTAAGGACAAAACCAAGTTTTTTATTGAAAATGCGCAGTGTTCCGTTGGGATTTTTATCAACCGCGATTTTCACCAGATAACAAATACGGCGGTGGTGCTGAATGCCGACACAGACGGCTTTTTGCTGCGGTATGCGCGCCGTTTGCTGAAAAACAGCGCAAGCAAAGATACTTCAATAGTGATTTACGACACCAACAATGTACTCTCAAATCCAAAGGCAAAAGCAGATTTCAACAGGCTTACAAAGCAGTTTCCAAATCAGGCGCGCCTCTCTGCAAACCACACTTTGCGCGCCATTGACAAACGCTACGATTTTATGCTAATCAGTTACCAGTCGTGGAATACGTTTATCAACAAGTCAAAAACCGAACTCAAAGCCATTCCTTCAACGCTGATAATAAATAAACAGCATAGCAGATTTTAGAAAAATAAAAGATAAAAGATAAAAATTAAGAATTAAGACAATATATTAAAAATAATTTATAATTTTGCACAAAAATTGATATTATGGAAACAAAAGATGTACGTTGGAAACAGCGTTTTCAGAATTTTGAACAGGCATTTTTGCGTTTGCAAGAGGCTGTAAATAAAAATAGTTTAAATGAATTGGAACGAAACGGACTAATTCAGCGTTTTGAATTTACAATAGAACTTGCGTGGAAAGTTATGAAAGATTTTTTAGAAGACAGAGGTTTTGCTTTTAAGCCATCGCCCAAAGATACTTTTAGGCAAGCGCAAGAGGCAAAATATATTGATTTTGCGCAGGAATTGATTGACGCTCTTAATATTCGCAACGAACTTTCTCACGATTATGACGGCGAACTTTTTATTCAGTCTGAAATGGAATTGCGTAGCAATATTTTTCCATCAATAGAAAAACTTTATGACTTTTTCAAAAATGAATTATAATGAAAATAATAAATATGGACTTAAAGAGCGCGATATAAGTACAATTTCGGGCATTTTTAGCAAGTATGGCGAAGTGCGGAAAGCAGTTCTTTTCGGCAGCCGCGCCAAAGGGTCGCACCATTTGGGCAGCGACATTGATATTGCGATTATTGACGAAAATGTGCCTTATAAAACTTTACGCAAAATCAAAAGCGAATTTGAGGACAGCCCGCTACCGTATAATGTTGATTTAGTGAATTTTAATACATTAACCAACAACGACCTGAAAGAACATATTTCCCGCGTTGGAGAAAAGTTTTATACTGCTTTGAAAAAATAATCAAAAATAATTTATAATTTTGCACTTTAAAAATATAAAAACAAAAATTATGTAAAAAACTAAACAAATAACGTATAAAAATAGCGATTACTTTTATTCTTGCTTTCATTTACCACCTTGAAACTCATTTTAGAGTTTTCATATATAAGAATAAGTTAGTAAAACGCCGCGCGTTGCGGCGTGGAACGACTTGTTATATATGAGGCGTGGTAACCTGAAAGCGAACAGGTTGATTCCACGCTATTTTTATGTAAAAAATTCTAACAATATGCTAAAAGTTATATTTTTATACCTAAAAGAAACTCGTTATAGTTTTAACGCATTGGCAGGTGCATTAGAAAAAAATGCAACCATTTTTTCTAATATTGAATTGCTTTTTATTG
>JAISKN010000016.1 GCA_031260925.1 Prevotellaceae bacterium
ACTTCCGTCATTGCGAGGTATTTCCGAAGCAATCCAGAGTTATTATAAAAATGCCTTTATCTATACTTATTTAGCAATTCCTAAAAAATAATACCAGCATTAATCGCAAAAGCACCGATATTTTTATTTTCATAATCATTTCCGTTATAGTCATAATAATAATACCCAGACATTTGTTGCATATCATAACTAACATTTACAAGCCACGAAACTTTTGATTTCTGTATTTTAATTCCAAAAGAAGGGTTAAAATAAATACCTCCGCCGTTAAAAATAAAACCAAAAACATCGTAACCAAAGCCGAATGCGGCATAAGGTGAAACTTTTCCCAGCGGGTATGTAAAACGTGCATTCGCATAGACAGGCACAGTAAGACCTTCTGTAAAAAGATAATACTCTGCGCCAGCACCACAACCCAAAGCAATATAAGGGTTAAATTGATAATTATATATAAAATGTACTTTTGCTTTCACAAAACCATAATCATACATAGAGCCAAGCCCTGCGCCAATTTCTACAATTTTTAAATGTTTCTTTGTTTCAAAATTTTCCTGTGAAAACATTGATACAGAAACACTTAACACAATAATAGTTAAAAATATTTTTTTCATAATTATTAATTTTATTTTTGATTTACGATTTTGCGTTTTTCAATCTAAAATCGTAAATTGTAAATCGTAAATTATTTTTTTCTTACAATCGCAATCGGTGTTTGCTGGCTTGCCTGTCCGAGCGGGTTATCTTTGAAAAGGGCTTTGAGAAATTTCTCATCAAGTTTTTTTGACGGTTTTCCCAAAATATCAACGTTTAAATCGTTGGCATCAAGCACAATAAAGGTGTTGCCGAGTTTTTCGGTCATATCACGGGCAACTTTATCAGGGTCTTTTGGAGCCATTTTCGCATATTTATTGTACGGGGGTAGAGTATAGTCGCACGGTCCGTCAATGGCATAAGCCGCTTTACCGCAAACTTTGTAGAACGCGCCGCGCACACCGAAAGGCTTTGTAACCGCAGCAGCAAGGCAGCCGAGCAAAATTCGTGGAATGCCCACATCTTCAAGCGCAAGTTGCATTGTATAAGGGCTGCCCAGACCAATGCCATAAGGCGATTTATAAACAAATTTCACCAAAAAATTTGCCAGCCAACTCGGCTTGATTTCCGCAATCGGAAAACTGCGCCCCTGAGTGATTGCAACGATTTTTTCACTGCAAAAAACAATATCGCCAGCCTGACGAATTTCTTTTGTGTATAAATCAACGACATCAAACAGGTCGTCATTTTTCATTACAACGTGCGTTTTTACGGGAATTCTCAACCATTTTTCGCCGTTTATTTCAATTTCAAGGTTTTTACCTTCGTTTGCTGTAAATTCCATTTTATTTAAAAGTGTGTTATTAAATTTTAATGTAAAAAAATTTGTGCAAAATTACATAAAAATCAGTAATTTACAAAGAGCGTAAAATTTTTTTTTGAATATTGACGATAAAAATAAAATTCTCGTGTCATTGCGGGCTTGACCTTATGAGCGATTGCGGGTCAAGCCCGCAATGACACCTACTTTTGATGTTTTTTTTCCTATAATTTATATTACGTTAAATAGAATGGAGCGTTTTTTTATTAAATTTTTGGGGGTGTTTGTTTAAAAATTTATATAGAGTGGGGGAATTAAGTTTTAATTTATTAGTTCATTTAAAATCTACTGTAAGCGCGTTCTTCTGGTTCTGGTGCAAAATCTTTATCAAAAAATCGGAATACCATACAGGGCATTATTTTTTCGTCTGTTCTTTCAGGTTCGCCTTTGAAATTCAAACTAAAAACTAAATCAAGTTTGATAGCCTCAGAATTGAAATATTCTATCATATCGGCATCGACCTCAAACTCACCCTGTACATCAATCACAAATTTAAAGCCGATTGTTTGATATATAGTTTCACGTTTTCTGCCGTCTTCTTTATTGCGCACGGAAATACTACGGCGATTTGTTGAAAATTTAAAATCGTGATAGCCGTAACCAATCATTAACTGAATAATATGTGTAATTTTATCTAACATTTTATACTGTTTCAAAATAAATTCTATTGATTGAATTTAAAGCGACTTGGTTAAGATAGTATTTCATCAGCCGAGAGGGCTTTTTTTTGTTGTGTTTAAGCATTGAGAAAGATTGAGGGCTGCATAAGCCTTCAAAATCTACCCTATTTTTAAATAGTTGATATTCTGTTTCGTTTAAGTTTTCAAACATTTTTAGATATTTTTGTTGTTCGAATTTGTTTGATTGTCAAATTATCTTCATTTTTTTTTGCTGCTTTGCGTTTTGGTTTGGGCTTTTCCTCGTTTTTTTTACTGCGTTTGTATAGCCAAACGAGAAAAATAATAAAACAGATAAAGCCTGTTGTAGTTCCGAGAAAGGTAACTAAATTTAATAAAATCCAATTTAACAGATTTTCAATGTCATTCAAAAAATTTTCAATCATATTCATTAAGGTTTAAAGGTTACTAATTAAAATAAATGCTACAGAAGCATCTAAATGAAACAATAGGCTCATAGTCATACCCTTGCCATTCATTTGTATCTAAAAAAAGGCCATTAGGTATATGAATATAATAATTGAAGTTTAAAGTAGCAACATAAGAAAAAGATAAATCTTCTTCACAGGTTATCAAAACTCTATATTCTTCGGAATTATCAACGATATATTTAAGTGATTGCAGATTAAATTTTACTTCATTCTCGTTTTCATTTCTTATTTTTTTTTCAGAAAAGATACGCGGATTAGGATTAGATACTTTAAAAAATTCAAAATCAAAAGTTTTTAAATTAGGATACATTGTAAAAGCATCTCCAATACCGATAAATTTAAAATAATTGAAATAAGATGTTTCTTCGTGTGTCGTTCTAATAGGCTCAACAGGTTTACACCCAGTTAGCGCAATTACAACCGCGCAAATAAATAATAATGCAAGTTTTTTCATAGTTTTGATAAATTAAATTATTTAAAATTTCCGCAAAGGTAATGCTTTTTTCTT
>JAISKN010000032.1 GCA_031260925.1 Prevotellaceae bacterium
TAAACAACCATTTCTTTACCCATTGCGCCTGTGATTGTTACAAAAGTTTCGGCAGGATTGGGGAAAATTGAAATATTGTGCGCTTGCAAGTCATCAATGCCAGAACCACAATCAAAATATACCGTAATCGTATGATTGCCTGTTGTGGTATTTGGAAATGTATAATAGCCGTCTGCTTTTGCCTGTGCATTAGGAATTTCATCAACTAAAACTACTTGAATTTTATTGGTAGGCGAAAACACAAAAGTTTTAGGACTGCCAACAGAAACATTAACATTGGCACTTGGCGAAATAGTACCGCAATCTTCGGGCAATGCCATTGCGGTAACGGTGTAATATTCAGGCATTGTTGTACAATCCCATTTCGCATAAAGTGTTGTATTCGATGCAATATCCCAATTTCTTGCACTTGTCATTGATTCAGTATAAAACTGTATCCCTGCTCCATTTTGTTCTGTGTAGTATCCTCTAAATGTACAACCTGTTTTTGTTGGTGCTGTAGCACTTGGCATTGCTACGCCATAAGTTGCTGTTACACTCGAAGTTCCACCTGTTCCGCCGTCTGTATTCAAAGTTATGATGTAAGTTGCAGAAGCGTTTTGTGTCCATTTTGCATAAATTGTAGTGTTTTCTGCCGTGTTATACACCGTGGAATAAGTATATTGCATACCACTACCATTTGTGTTTGTATACCAACCATCAAAGGTGTAACCTGTGCGTGTTGGTGTTGGTAATGTTCCAACCGTACTTCCGTATGTAACAGATTTGCTTGAAGGGGTTACATTACCACCCTGAGCATCAAAAGTCAATATATAACAATTTACAGTAAAGTTAGCAACAAGTGTTTTACTTCCTGAAATTGCAAATTGATAACTTGCATTCGTGGAAACGACAGAGCCGTTTTCAGTCCAATTAGTAAACGTATAGCCACTATTTGCTGTTGCGGTAACGGTACAGGTTTGTCCATTTGTATAATTTCCGCCACCGCTTGTTGAGCCACCAGTAGAAGGACTTGAAGATGTGCCAATTGTATAAGTAAGTTGAAGTGTGTTATAGGCAAGTGTATAATTTCCGTATTGGTATTGGTTAAGTCCTTTCACTTTTAAATAAGCATAACCCGAATAGTTTATTTCGTAATTTTCAATAATATCGCCACCCGAATATTCACAGCCGTCATCATTATAGGTCAATTCATTGCCAGAACTGTCGTATAAATACAATTTCGTATCAAAACCAGTGCTTGCACCATTACCGCAACCTGTCTTAAATGTGTATTTTGTTCCTTGTGATGCTAAAAATCTATAAATTTTGCAGCCACCAGATACAATTTCTCCATCTGATATATTCCACGAATTTGTTGGTGCTATCTGATAATTATAGTTGGGTATTTCTACGCAAGTTGGCACTTCATCTTTGTAGGCAAGCGTGTAAGAACCATAATAACCAGAAGTTGTGCGATTTTGAAATCCTTGAACTTTTAAATAATAATTGCCAGAAGACTGGCAAGTCCAGTTTTCTATTTTTGAGCGATTATTTTCGCAACCATCATCATCATCAGCAACTTCATTACAACTGCTATTATACAAAAATAATTGTGTATCAAACTCGGCGGTAGCACCATCAGAGCAACCTGTTTTAAAAGTATATATTTGACCTTGCGTAAGCGCAACTTTGTACAATTTACATCCGCCTGCTGAAATACTCCAAATGTCAGTTTGCCACAAATTTGTTGGTGTTGGCAGCGTATAATCAGAAGCAGGGCAAGTTATGCAAGTCCCCGAACTTGACTGAATAAAAACTGCCGTAAATGTAGCACTCATATCAACAGTAACAGTAAACGGATTTTCTGTCGAAACGGTTGTATTGCCTAATTTCCAACGCTGAAAAGTGTACCCATTATTTGGTGTTGCGGTAAGAGTGCAATTTGCGCCATTGGCATAAGTACCTCCGCCTGAAACATTCCCGCCATTAGTTGGACTACTTTCTGTGAAAACTGTAAAATATTGAGTAGAACTATTGTTACATCTTACCATTCTGCTTCTGTTTGTATTAGAAGTGCCGCAACTCGAATTAGTGTGCGTATAAAAACGAATTGTAGTAGAAGAAGTGGCAGTCCAAGTTACTGAGCCTGTTCCTGTTGTTAAAACTGTTGTTCCTGTTGAATTGGCGATTGTAATAAAATCGCTGCTAACAGAACTTGAAAAAGTATAAGAAGTTCCATTTGTAACCGATACTTTAGAATATTCACCTGCGTAACAATTTGATTCTATTATTTCGTTTGAGCCAGTACAACTTGGTGTAAATATCGCTTCAGGATATATATCGCCGTTAGTACAACCATTGCCACCGCTACCAGTAGAAATAAAATTTGCTACAAGAATTCTATTTGCAGTCAATGTAAAACTGTAACTTGCATTGCTTGATTTTTGTACACCGTTTTCAGTCCAGTTATTAAAAGTGTAACCACTGTTTGCCGTTGCGGTAACAGTGCGATAAGAACCTGCCGTATAGTTTCCGCTACCCGAAGTTGTACCGCCTGCGCTTGGATTTGACGAAGTAGTAATTTGAAAATAGTCGTCTGTGCCGTGTTCGCCATCTGAAACAATCTCTATTTCAACAGGATTACAGCCAGAAGTTTGGCAAGCAACAGTAGAACTGCTCATTGTAATATCACTTAATGAGCCGGTTCCTCCTTTTAGAACCAATGTATATGTTCCAGGAGAAGAAGTAACGATAGTACCTAACCTGCTATCTACTGTCCTATTAAAGGTCTTTGTTTCATTTGATGAGAGTGTTAAGTTTTCTGCATTCCAAATTACTGTATTATTCAAATAGAGTTTAAAACTTCGGGTAACAGTTGAAGAACTGATATTTTTCAAAGTAAATGAAATGTTTTTTTGCTCCCCATATACAAGTGTATTTGCACCAGAAGAAATTGGATAAGAAACGGCTGAAATTGAACCAATAATATTAATAGTTGTACCAGATACTGTTTGTTTCTCATTAAATTGCCTATCCACAGAAATTAATTGTCCATTTGAATTCTTGTAATAAACAGCAAAATGTAAATGATTTGGTGTCGTACCAACATTGCTTACATATCCTATAATTTCATCTTTTGATACAAATGCTCCGTCTGTTGCTTTCTTACTTGTAATATTTGCCATGTGCAAATATCCTGAATACCATTCTATTCCATTGGTAACATGCCTGATTAACAACTGTCCATACGAACTTCCATTCCAGTTTGCCGCACGCGAAATATAACCATCGGCAACAGGATAAATTGGTTTGTCATAATCATCACCTTCACTATCAATGTCATTCCCATCTTGAAGATTACAATCCCAAGCATAATAATCGTTTGCTCCAACACCTGCGCCATTAAGAATCCCTGAAGCGTGGTCAGGTCGTTGACAAAAGCCCCAAATAGTTGTTGATACTCCACCAACAAGATTAGAATTATTATGAAAGTGTTGTTCAAATTGTCCAAAAACAGGAGCGGTTAATCCACTAGTTGGAACATTTGAGGCAGATTGTCCCATTAATTGTACATTAGCAGAAAGTATCATAAAGATACACATTGCAATAATAAAGTAAATTACTTTTTTCATATTTTTAGTTTTTTTTTGAAAGTGCAAAGATAATTATTTTTTTTATTTGTTATACTATTAATGATTATTTTTTAATTTGTATGTCCGCATACACACCTAAAAACACGCTGTCATTGCGGGTCAAGCCCGCAATCGCTAATATGCTATATTTCAATCGATTGCGGGTCAAGCCCGCAATGACACCTAACTTTTTAGGCTTATTTAAGTGCCTGATTCAATAATTAAAAATAGATAAAACGCAGATTGTTAATTACTTAACAATCTGCGTTTATCCGTTTAATCTGCGTCATCTGCGTTCTTTTTAGACAATTTCTTAACTCTTAGTTCTTAACTCTTATTTAATTGTTTTTCACCACTGTTTGCGGCAATTTTTGCATTAAGATTGTTTCGATAACAGTTTCGACATCGGCGAGGGAAACGCCTATATTTTCCATTTTCTCCAAATTAGTCTGTATCATTGACATAAAGGCGTTCAAATCTTTTACTATTTCCAATGCTTTGTTATAATAATCAAGTGCAAGCCGCTTGTTTTTTTGTGCCAAAGCCACATTGCCTGCAATCATAAGGTCTTGAACATCAGGCTTTTTCACATCGGCAACTTTTTTGGCAAGTTCGGCAGCCTTTTCTAAATTTCCACAGCAGAAAGCGCATAAAAGCAGCGCGCTTTTGATTTTCGGATATTTGGGATTGAGGTAATCAATTTTGAATAAAATCGGCATCGCTTTTTCAAAATCATTACTGTTAATGTAGCAAGTTGCCTGTTTGAACATCAGTTTAAAATCGTCTGGCGTGATTTCTAACGCACGCCTGTAACAGTCGGCAGCAAGCACAAGGTCGTCAGTTTTTTTGTAGCAGTACGCCATTCGTTTCAAAGTCCAAGTGTTGTCTTTTTCCAGACTGTCGGCAAGAAAATAGTACATCAAAGCCTCTTTAAACATCTCTTTTTGTTGATAACAGTAACCGATTTTTCGGCAAATATCAACTTCGGGATTGTCTTTGTCGTAGATTTTCAAATAAAGCATAAGTGCCTGATTATAATGATTTTGCGAAAAATATGCCGCTGCAAGTTTTTCGATATTTTTTTCAGAATTAAAAATTTCATTAAAAATATCGTAATTAATAATATTTGTGATTTTTAAAAGCGGATTGTCAAACTCCTGATATTTTGGAAATTGGGTATAAAACCTGTACAAATCTCTAATGTGCAGGCTTGCAGCGAGTTTAACTTCGGAGTCTTTTTCAAGATGTTTTTTTTCGTCAATAATTTCTTTCATTTGCGAATATTCGGCTTTAATGCCCGATTCTACGTTTTTCAGTTCGTTTTCAGGCATCTGCAAAAGCGTGAGGGCAAACGAATATTTGTCAGAGTTGCACATTGCAGGATTGTCCAAAATCATTGTGAAAAAACTCTCCCGCCTGTTAAAAAGTTCGCTGACAAACACATTATCTTTTGAAAAAGGGATAAACCAATTTTCGTTCATTCTGAAAAACGGGTGATTTTTCATTTGAGCAAACGCGCTCACAAAAATATCTGAGCCGCTCATCTGCAACTCGCCCAATTCCTGCAAACGGGCAAAAGAGTCGTTTTTCTCAAAAAGTTCCTCCCAACTTGGTATTTTTTCGTTTTCGTCATCGTCATTTTCTGGATTTTCTTCGCTGTCATCTTTTTTCATTTTGAGTTTTTGCTTAATAATCGGCGTCATTCGCAGCATTTCGGGCATAATTTCTTCGTTGATGTGCTGCGTAAGTTTTTCTGTTTCGGAAGTACGGATAATCTGCAAAATAATATTTTCGATTTCGTCAGCATTGCCTGTTTCAGACACAAAATTCAGAAACTGGCTGCGCAGATTTTTATCAAAATTCCACAGATAGCCATATTTTGCAAAAACCAGCACAAAACCAATCAAACAGCGTTGGCGCAGTTGCATATCTGCCTCAGCGGCAGAGTCAAGCAAAAGCGTGATTTTTTTTGCATCAAAATATCGTAAAGCGTTGAGAGTGAGTGCAGAAACGACAATCATTTTTGAATCTTCGCCGATATTTTCGTCTTTCAAAATCGTTTTTACCGTTTCGAGTTCGCCATTGGAAAGATTTGTTTTTAGCCAAATATAGTGAAAAAGATAACCCAAAACTCTCTGATGTTTTTCAAAAACGGCAATCTTCCTTTCTGACGCTAACTCTTTGGTTACAAGATTATTAACAGAAATATCAAGGTAATGAATTTGCAGATTTTCGGGTGTTTTTTCAAAACTCAACTCATTGTTCGCGCTTTTGTCCGCTAAAAAATTCCGAAGTTGTATGTACTCAAAAAGATACATCTGCTTTACATACAGTTTTTCCCTCACGTCTTGCGCAAAAAGAAACATATCTAAAAGGAAATGGTTTAATATCTCTTTTTGATTTTGGTCTTCAATGCCTGACATTCTGTAATTTAGCATAGTGGAATAAAACTCCACAAGTTCGTCGTAGCGGCAAGTGAGGTTGTAGTCTTTTATTTCTGTTGTCAAATGTTTGATAAAAAAGAACGCGGTCGCAATTCTTTTCTCAAACAAAGAATGTTGAATTTGCTCGTAAATGTTTGATATTTCGTTGTTTTGCATAATCTAAAATAGTATGGTTTTCAATTAATTACAATGAAAATGCTGTTAAATAACTCGGACTGCAAAATTAGTGAAAAAAAAATCAAAAAAACTCTTGCGCAATAAAAAAATAGTTTTTTTGTTTTTTTTGGTTGTTAAAAAAAAATATTCATACATTTGCACCTTTAAAATAACCGAAAAAAACCTCACCCCCCAGCCCCCTCTCCAATAGGAGAGGGGGAGCAGGGAAGCCCAAGACAACAAATTTAGGGAATAATCTGCAAACAAGACACTCCCCTCTCCATTTGGAGAGGGGCAGGGGGTGAGGTAAAAAATTCTAAAATCCTGATTCAGACAAAAAAAATTAAAAAACAGTTTGCAAAGTGTAAAAAAAAATATTACCTTTGCGTTTCCAAACCAACCAAAATTTTATGTATTGTAAAAATGTGAATATTGTGAAATATTGCATTACATACAAGTCCCGCCCATTTCGATATTTAACAACCTTTGTCTTTTGAGCCAAAATATATAAACTTATTAAAATACAATGAAAAAAACATTTTTACTTCTGCTATGCCTGTTATCTTTTGCAGGCTACGCACAAATCAACGTCAAGGACAGTATCCAAACTATTTTATCAAACGATACGCTTGCTCCGAAAATACGTTATACTAATGCCCACAGATTTGTCCGCGTCTATTCTTCGCCGGAAGAAGCCGAGCAATTAGGATTGGAAGTTATTTATCCCTTCGTTCAAAAAACGTGGAAAGACAAGGCAAATCGATTGGGATATTTGGCGCGGATTCAGTCGTTGGTTGGCGAATGTTACCGCGAACGCGGCGGCGATGACCGCAACGAAAAAGAACGTTTCTATTTCGAAAAAGCCATACAAACAGCCATAGAATCGGGAAACGATACGGTATGCGCTTATTTATACGGCGGCGGCGGATTTGTAGAAATCCACAGAGGCAGTACGAATAAGGCGCACGAATATCTGTATCAGGCAGTTAAGTATTACAACAAAATGGAAAACTACGTCAAATCATCGGAAATGCTCTATGTTATTGCAAGCACTTTCTACGAAATCAAAGATACCGATGGTCTGTACAGAGTATTGCAGCAAATGGAAGAATGCCTCAAAAAAGATGTATCAAAACAATCGCTGTATCAATACAATGTCATCAAGCACAGTTACTATGATTTGTTGTTGGCAAAGGAGAAAAAAGAGAAAGGAACAGTTGATGCCTGCTTG
>JAISKN010000126.1 GCA_031260925.1 Prevotellaceae bacterium
TCTACAATCGTAAATCTCTTCACTCTGCACTCTAAAAAAGTTTTTTAATTTTTAATTGAATAATTTGTGTATTTTTGCATTTTATACAACAAAAATATTTTTATACAATAAATATTAAAGGAACATGGGTCAAAATGAATCTTGGGGAAACAGGATAGGATTGGTGTTGGCAATGGCAGGAAATGCAGTAGGATTTGGAAACTTTTTGCGATTTCCTGTTCAGGCTATTGAGAACGGTGGCGGTGCATTTATTATTCCGTACATTGTTTGTTTTATATTGTTAGGCGTTCCTTTGATGTTCGTAGAATGGACATTAGGACGCTTTGCAGGGCATAGAGGGGCGCATTCACCTCCCTTTATATTGGAAAAAATGGGCGGTAAAAGGAAAATTTGGCGATATGTAGGCGTTTTTGGCATATTTTCAACGCTCGGAATTGCGTGTTATTATTGCTATTTAGAGAGTTGGACGCTTTCTTACATTTATCATTCGGTAATGGGCAGTTTTAATGCGATGCCACAGAGTCAAGTGGCTGCTTTTTTTGCTGATTATCATGATATAAACTCTTCGCATTCAGGTATTCCTTTTGAAAATATTGCAGCATTTGTACTTTGTTTGGCATTGAATATTTGGGTTTTAAGTCGTGGCATTCAAAAAGGAATTGAAAAAGTAGCCAAAATTGGCGTTCCTTTGCTGATTATTTTTGGGATTTTTTTGGCAATAAAAGGAGTAACAATTAAAGCGGGCGAAAATGGTGCATTGGTGTCAGGTATAACGGGTTTAAATTTTCTTTGGACGCCAAAATATACCTCTCTTTATGACCCTAAAGTTTGGTTAGCGGCGGCAGGACAAATCTTTTTTACGCTTTCGATAGGAATGGGGTGCATTCAATGTTATGCTTCTTACCTCAAACGCAATGATGACGTGGCGTTGGGGGCATTATCGACTTCTTTTGTTAATGAATTTGTAGAAATTGTTTTGGGCGGTACAATTTTGCTCTCCATTGCGATAGGATTTGTTGGTTTAGACAGCATACAATCTTTGGTTGCCAATGAAGGTGGTTTTGGAATTGCGTTTCAAACGATGCCTTATTTATTTTCTAAATGGGGTGCTGTTATGGGGGCAATTTGTGGCGTTGCATTTTTTGGCTTGCTCTTTTTGGCAGGCATAACGTCCTCATTAGCAATGTGTTCTCCTGCACAAGCGTTCTTAAAAGATGAATTTAAATACAGCAGTCGAAAATCGGCTCTATTGATTGGAGGTGTGTTGATATTGTGGGGATTGCCGACCGTTTTGTTCTATAAAAAAGGTGTTTTTGACGAATATGATTATTGGGTAGGTACAGTTTGCTTGTTTTTCTTTGCCATGATGGAGTGTATTCTTTTTTCGTGGGGAGCGGGTATTAAAAAGAATTGGAAAGAACTCAATCGTGCAGCCGATATAAAAATTCCTAAAATATTTAAATATATCTTAACGTTTGTTACGCCGGCTATGTTGATAATTATCTTTTTTGCGGCATTGATTAAGCCTCAAAATGACGAGTGGAATAGGTTAAGTTTTAAGGGCTGGGAAGTGGATGCTTCTTCATTGATAGGCAAATTGACCAATAAAAATGTTGGTTTTAACCGTCAATGGATTGCGGACACACTTTATTCGGATGTTGAGGGTGTTTGTAAGTCGGTTCGCAAAGAAAATAACAGAATTTATGTAGATATAGCCTCATTAAATACCCAAAGTACGGAGGAGGGCTACACAAAGACTTATTCGGCAGACACGCTTTCTGTTTTGCTCATTGATGAGGGAACACTTATAAAAGCAGGGACACCTTTAATGAAAGGGAGATTTATTAACAACGTTTTGTATCTTTCTTTGTCGCGGTATTATTTGGTTTTGCTGTTTTTGATTGTCTTAACGGCGGTGGTGATTGCGGCAAGGAAAAGAAAAAAACAATTTCAAATTAAAATACAATGAATACAGACGCACTGATACTAATGATTGTAACGCAAGGATTAGCAACAATTTTAGCCTTCTATTTTATTATCAGAACTATCACAAATGATAAGAAAAAATAAAGTAATGGGATGCAAAAACTTTCATTTTTTTAAAATTATTTGACATATCGTTTTTTTTTGTGTTAATTTGCATTCGGAAGAGTTTTTGGCGGAAATTCGCAACTACAAATGCAAGAGTTTGGCAGTAAGGGCGTTGGAAAAACTGCTTGCCGACCAAATCCGCGTCGGTTTTGCCCATAACGCCATCAAAAGCGAACAGTTCAGCGAACTGATTAAAAAGGCATTAGACCGTTACAAAAACGGCACGATTGAGGCGGCGCAAATCATTGAGGAGTTGATAGACATTGCTCGCAAGTTGAAAGAGGACATCGCCAACCGCCCCAAAGATATGACCGACTACGAAATCGCTTTTTACGACGCTCTCGCCGACAACGGCTCTGCCCGTGAAGTCCTCGGCGACGCACAACTTCGCGAAATCGCCCGCTACCTCGTGGAAAAAGTCCGCAACAACATCACCACCGATTGGCGTGTGAGAGAAAGCGCGAGGGCGCAGTTGAAATACGAAGTCCGCGTGGCACTGAACAAATTCGGCTACCCGCCGGACAAACAAGCCCTCGCGACAGAAAGGGTCTTGCGGCAGGCGGAGGTGCTGGGGAGTATAGTGGTTAGTGGTTAGTGTTAGTGTTAGTAAAAATAGTAAAATATGATAAAAGATTTTGGTTCAAGATATTCAAAAAAATATTAATTTTGTGATATAATATTGAATATCAATGAAAAACAAGTACATTTTTGCATCAAAAATTTCGGAACGAAAATTTAGAGAAATTTTAAGGTT
>JAISKN010000254.1 GCA_031260925.1 Prevotellaceae bacterium
AACTTAATTTGTAACCATATGCCAAACCAATTCCTAAATCATAATTATCAAAATAATTTAAGCGTGTGCCAACCTGTGTGTAACCATCTTTGTCTAAAATAGAAATTCCACCACCTGAATTATCTTTGCTTTTATCAAAAAATAATACTGCTTGAAAGATATTATTAAAAATATAACCAAGCATAACATTATTTGTAATTGTTGGCTTTAATTCAGGGTTGCCTGCAAAATAATAGTAAGGATTTGAATAAGAACGAAATGGGTTTAGTTGTGAGAAGTGAGGGCGTGAAATCCTTCTGCCGTATTCAATATAGAAAATATTTTTGTCATTCATATTATAATTCAAATATGCCGTTGGAAACAATTCAAAATATGATTTTTTAAAAACCGTGTCCATTGTAACAGACTTTCCCTCAAATTGCGTACTTTCTCCTCGCAAGCCGAGTTGTGCCTCCCATTTATCTTTTCCAAATTTCGTGCTTGCCGAAATATAAACAGCCTGCGTATTTTCTTTGTATAAAAATTGATTTGTTTGAGTTGCGTCATTTACAGACGCGCCCGAAGACATATCAAACACTTGAATATCATTGTTTGTTCTTGTAAATGAAAGTTTTGCGCCGTAGTTTAAATTGACTTTTTTTAATGGTTGTTCTACGTCTATTTTTGCAGCATAATTTGTTATTTTTCTGTCTAAAATATTGTTGAGAGAAAAGTAATTATTTGGAATTTCAGCAGTTTGCGAGCCTGTTGTTGTTGAGCCGAAAATGTTATTGCTTTGAGCATCTAATGTAATAAAGTCAAAATCAAAATTTATTTTACTGCCCAAAGTATCAAGTTTGAAAATTGAGTGAAAATTTGCTGATTGAGTATTAGATTTTGATTTACCGCTGCCTTCTGTTGAAATCAAACCTGCATCGCTGTTATCTGAAATATTTGTAAGAATAGTTTTATGGTTGTTTGTTGATTTTGGCGAATTGCTAAAACTGCCGAGATATTGCGCCCCTATCGTTATTTTATCTGTAATATCTACATCAAAACCTGCTTGCGCACTTAAATAATGTGAATAGTTTGTATAATTTCCATCACTTTTCCATTTCAAATCGGGATATAAAATTGTTGTTTCGTCATCTGTATATGATTTTCCACCAAAATAAGAGGCATTTACAAAGAATGACAATTTCTTTTTTCGATAGTTAAAACTGCCGCCGCCTAAGCCTGTTGCATATTTTGATTGTGTATAATTGCCAAAAACAGAGCCGTTCCAAGTGTCCTGCGCGGCTTTTTTCAGCACAATGTTAATAAGTCCGCTATTGCCTTCTGCCTCATATTTTGCAGGCGGCGTGGTAATTACTTCAATTTTTTGCACATCGCTTGCCCGCAAACTTTTTAGAAAATTCATCAACTCTTCGCCCGAAAGTTGCAAAAACCTATCATTAATCAACACATTAACAGAGCCTTTGCCAACTATTGAAATATTATCAAGATTTACCATTAAACTCGGCGTAACTTTCAGAATATCAAGCACATCGCCGCCGTCAGCACTTGGCAAATTGGTTGTATAAAAAACTAATCTGTCGGCTCTGCGTTCAATAAGTTTATTTTGCGCCGTTACCGTAATATCTTGCAATAACTTTGATTGTTGCTGTACTTTAATCGTTCCTAAATCAATATTTTGCACAAGATTAATTTTTTGCGAATACAAAGTGTCGCCTAACTGTTTGATTAACAGCAAATAATTGCCCTGTATTGCCTCAATAGAAAAAATGCCTTGCTCGTCTGTTACTACACTTTGCAGCACAGTATCATTTCTCAAAAGCAACGCCTCAGCAAATTCAACCGCAACATCTTGATTATTTGCAACTTTCGCCGAAATTGTATAAGTTTGAGCATAACAAACCATTGCCAAACACACAAATAATTGTATCAAAATTACTCTTTTCATATTCAATACTTTTAAAAGTTATTACTAAAACTGCAAAGGTAAGAAAAAGTAACATCAAAATTGATACATTAAGGTTGTATTTTTTATACATCAAAAGTGTGTGTTTTGTATAAACGAATAGGTAACAGGTAATCAGGTAACAGGTAATCAGGTTTATTGTGGTGGGAATTTCCTTGTTACTCAGGTTGTTTAGTAAGAAAAATCAGGTAAAAATCAGGTTTTACTAATTGCCTGTTAATCAACATTATACAAAACATAAACCTTTTACAACTTGCTGATATGTAAGATATTAAGTAACTTGCGAAAGTTGAATAATTTATTTTGCGTATTCCGATTGTCATCGGAACAGTCTCTATAATTCGCACTAACCATTAACCACTGACCATTAACCACTAATATTTTTTTCCCTCTTTCCAAAGATTTTTCAAATGTTCGGCGGTGCGCTGTTCTGCGGGGTTGTGTTGCGGTTGCCACAGTTGAGCATTTTTGATGTCGTCGGGCAGGAATTGCTGCTGCACAAAATTGTTTTCAAAATCGTGCGCATATTGGTAGTTTTTGCCGTAGTTCAGTTCATTCATCAGTTTTGTGGGGGCGTTGCGCAGATGCAGCGGCACAGGCAGATTGCCCGTTTTTTGCACCATTTCTTGAGCCGCACCGATTGCCATATATGCCGAGTTGCTTTTGGGACTTGTCGCGAGGTAAATTGCCGTTTCTGCCAACGGAATACGCGCCTCAGGGAAACCAATTTTATTCACCGTATCGAAACAGGCGTTTGCCAGCAAAAGCGCATTCGGATTTGCCAAACCGACATCTTCGGCAGCCAAAATCAACATTCGGCGGGCGATAAATTTGGCATCTTCGCCGCCCTCAATCATTCGCGCGAGCCAATAAACAGCAGCATCGGGGTCGCTGCCGCGCATACTTTTGATAAACGCCGAAATAATATCGTAGTGCATTTCGCCGTCTTTGTCGTATGCCATCGGGTTTTGCTGCAAACGCTCGGTAACGGTTTTGTTGTCAATAATTATTTTGTCGTCAGGTTGCGCATTTGCCACAAGTTCCAAAATATTGAGCAATTTCCGCGCATCGCCGCCAGCAAAACGCAACAAAGCCTCATTTTCTTTTATCTCAATATCGCGCTCTTTTAGTTCAATATCTGATTTGAGAGCATACTCTGTCAATTCCTCTAAATCGCTCTTGTCCAACGACTTAAATACATAGACCTGACACCGCGAAAGTAGCGGCGTTATAACTTCAAATGACGGATTTTCGGTGGTTGCGCCGATAAGAATGAATGTGCCGTTTTCTACCGCGCCGAGCAGCGAATCCTGCTGCGATTTGTTGAACCGGTGAATTTCGTCAATAAAAAGTATCGGTGAGGCGTTGTTAAAAAAGCGGCTCTGTTTTGCTTTTTCAATCACATCGCGCACGTCTTTTACGCCAGCAGTTGCAGCAGAAAGCGTGTAAAAAGGGCGTTCCATTCGGTTTGCGATGATTTTGGCGAGCGTAGTTTTGCCCACGCCCGGCGGTCCCCAAAGAATGAACGAAGAAATATTGCCTGTTTCTATCATTCTACGCAGCACCGCACCCTGACCTACAAGGTGTTTCTGTCCGATAAAACCGTCAAGAGTTTTTGGACGCAATCTTTCTGCAAGAGGCAACATTATTTTAGTGATTAGTTATTAGAGTTTAGAGTTTAGAAATTTTGAGGGCAAAGATAGTGATTTTTTTTGAAATAAAAAAGGTTATCTAAAAGCACACAGATGACACAGATTGAACAGATTTACACAGATTTTAATAAACGATAATTTTAATAAAACACAGGTAATTAATATTGTAATTATCTGTGTTTATCTATTAAATCAGTGTTATCTGTGTGCTAAAAACACTTTTAATACAGTTTTTTACTTGAATTTTGCGAATGGTACAACTTTGGAAATTGCGCTTTCGATTGGTTGGTAGAATTTGGATTTGGCGAGCGGATTGCCGTTTGTAACAGGGACTTTTTGATAGAAAAGCGTAACGATATTTAAGACTATGCTCAAAATCAGCACCCATTTGAAGCCGCCAAAAAACATTCCTGCCAGACGGTTTAACCAGTTGAGTTTCATTACTTTAAAGAGTTTGGTGAGCATATTTGCCAAAATATTAAGTCCGATAACGGCAGCAATAAAAACTACGATAGACGAAATTGCCATTGCAGAACTCGGCGACATTTCTATTTTTGCAACTAAAAAATCAGCGCAAAGCGTGCCGAAATAACGCACAGCGCATATTCCCAAAATAACGCAAAAAAGCGCGACCAATTCTTTGAAAAGTCCGCGATATGCGCCGAAACACAACCCGAAAATTATTGGCGCAAGCAATATGTAATCAATAGTGGTCAATGGTTAGTGGTCAATGGTTAGTGGTTAATGGTCAATGGTTAATTAACCACTAACCACTAAGCACTATTCAAGTTTTTTCTTGGTTTCTATTTCTTCGTAAGCCTCGATTATGTCGCCTGCCTGTATATCGTTGAAGTTGGCAATATTCAAGCCGCATTCGTAGCCTGAATTAACCTCTTTGACATCGTCTTTCTCGTGTTTGAGGCTTTCGATTTCGGAGGTGCAGATAACGATGCCGTCTCTGATAAGGCGAACTTTGCTGTTGCGCCTGATTTTTCCGTCTTTAACAAAGCAGCCTGCAATAGTGCCGACTTTGGAAATATGGAATGCCTCGCGCACTTCGAGCGTGGCGGTAACTTTCTCCGATTTTTCGGGCTGCAACATTCCTTCCATTGCCGATTTGACTTCTTCAATCGCCTGATAGATAATGGAATAGATGCGAATATCAACGTGTTCTGCATCTGCAAGTTTGCGCGCCGTAGCAGACGGGCGAACTTGAAATCCAACCACGATTGCATCAGATGAAATGGCAAGGTTGATGTCGCTTTCGTTGATTTCGCCAACGCCTTTATGAATGACATTAACCTGAATTTCCGGTGTAGAAAGTTTTATCAACGAATCGCTCAACGCCTCGATAGAGCCGTCAACATCGCCTTTGACAATGACGTTCAACTCTTGGAAACTTCCCAAAGCAATGCGTCTGCCGATTTCTTCGAGAGTGAGATGATGCGAGGTGCGGAGTTTCTGTTCGCGCTTGAGTTGGTCGCGCTGCGAAACAATTTCACGCGCTTTTTGCTCTGTTTCCATTACGTTAAATCTGTCGCCTGCCTGCAACTCGCCTTTCATACCGAGAATAAGAACAGGCTCTGACGGTTTTGCCTCTTTTATTTGCTGATTACGCTCGTTGAACATTGCGCGGATTTTGCCGTAAGCATAACCTGCAACCACAATGTCGCCCTGTTTGAGAGTTCCTGTTTCAACCAAAAGCGTAACCACATTTCCGCGTCCTTTGTCTTTGGTGAGTTCAATCACCGAGCCGACAGCCTTACGGCTGGGATTGGCTTTGAGTTCAAGGAGTTCTGCCTCGAGCAGCACTTTGTCCAAAAGTTCGGCAACGCCTATGCCTTTTTTCGCTGAAATGTCCTGCGACTGATATTTTCCGCCCCAAGATTCCACCAAAAAGTTCATTTCCGAAAGAGCGGTTTTGATTTTTTCGGGGTCTGCACCGTCTTTATCAATTTTATTTATTGCAAAAACAATAGGTACATTTGCCGAAGTCGCGTGATTGATAGCCTCAATAGTCTGCGGCATAAGTTTGTTGCCGGGCGCGATGTCGTCTGCGGCAAC
This sequence comes from Prevotellaceae bacterium, assembly GCA_031260925.1. GTDB lineage: Bacteria > Bacteroidota > Bacteroidia > Bacteroidales > Paludibacteraceae > F0058. Next base: position 5,677 of record JAISKN010000254.1, read on the forward strand.
AATGATAATTACAATGTCGGTAACTTTTGCACCGCGCGCGCGCATTGCGGTAAATGCGGCGTGTCCTGGCGTATCGAGGAAAGTGATATGCTGTCCGCTTTCGAGCGTAACGTTGTATGCGCCGATATGCTGTGTAATTCCGCCAGCCTCGCCTGCAATAACGTTTGTTTTGCGAATATAGTCAAGCAATGAAGTTTTTCCGTGGTCAACGTGTCCCATAACGGTAACAATCGGCGAGCGCGGCAATAAATCTTCGGGCTTGTCCGTATCTTCATCTTCAATGGTTTTGCTTGCTTCTGCGCTCACAAATTCGGTTTCAAAATCAAACTCTTCGGCAACAATATTAATTGTTTCCGCATCAAGCCGTTGATTAATTCCGACAAACATTCCAAGATTCATATAAGTTTTGATAACTTCATTTACCGAAACATTCATCATTTGCGCAAGTTCGTTTGCAGTTATAAACTCGGTGATTTTCAGAATTTTAGACTGTTCCTGTTCAAAATTGTGCTGTTCGCTTATTCTTTCGCTGATTGCATCGCGTTTTTCGCGGCGAAGTTTCGCTGCTTTTTTGTTCGCTTTTTTGCCTTCGGAAAATTTCGATAATGTCTCTTTTATATTTTGAGTAACATCTTCGTTAGAAACAACGTTTTTCTTGTGATGATGGCTTTTAGTTTTGTTTTTTCCACTGCTTTGCGGCGGTTTGTTATCCAAATTAATGCTTTTGTCCAAAACGACTTCCACCCTTTCGCTGCCGATGCGTTTGCGTTTTTTCTTCTTTTTATTTCCGTTGCCTTCGCCGTGAGATTCGGGTTTGCCTTCAACAGGCAACTCAATTTTTCCCTTAACATTAACGCCTTTGAGCGTTGGCGCAACGGTCGGCATAAATACCTCTTTCTTTTCTTTGACAAATTCTGGCGCGAGAACAGGGTTTTTGAGTTTCTTCTGCTGTTGGCGGTCGCGCTCTTCTTGACGGCGGCGGCGAATTTCCTCTTCGCGTTTGCGCTGCTCTTTTTTCTGCTCTTGAGTTTGATTTTTATGCTGTTCGCGCTGCAACTGCTGTTTTGCAATACGTTCTGCCTCGCGTTTTTGTCTGTCCTGTTCGCGGTATTTTGCTTTGCGTTCTTCTTTTGAAAGCGGTCTCCGCTGTGTTTCGTTAGCAACTTTGCTTAAATCTATTTTTTCGCCAGTGGGCTTAAATGCAACTTTTTTCGCAAACCTTGATTCATTAACACCGTATTTAAAAATTTCAGGCTCTTTTTTCTCTGGAACAACAACAGGCTCAACAGGTTGCGGTTTTGGCTCTGGTTTTTGTTCCTGCTTTTGTTCCTGCTTTTCCTGCGGTTTTTGTTTTTCTTTATTTTTAAATTCCTGTTTTTTGTTTTCCTCTTTTTTAACTTCTTTAACAACAGGTATTTTAACTTCTTCCAATTTCTTATCTTCCTCTAACTTCTTAATTTCAGTTTTCTTATCTTCAGTTTTCCCAATTTCCTCTAACTTCTTATCTCCATCTAACTTCTTATCTTCTGACTTCTTAACTTCGTCTAACGTCTTATCCTCCTCTAACTTTTTAACTTCAACATTCTTAACTTCTTCCAATTTTTTATCTTCTTCTAACTTTCTAACTTCAATCTTCTTAACTTCCGCCTTACTTTCGTCTTCATAATCTGGTACGGCAATAGTAGTCAGTTTTGGCTTTTCCTGACGCTGTTTAGTTAATTGTTCCGATTTTTCCTTCATAGTTTTGTCTTTGCTAAACTCGCTTGTCAAAAGGGCTTCCTGTTGTTCAGAAAGTTTGACATTCGGGTCTTTTGCTATTGGCATTTTCTTTTTTTCCAAAAAATCAACTGCCGTATCAAGCCCGATATTTAATGTCTTCATTACTTGTACTAATCTTGCCATATTGTTCCTTTATTTTTATGAGTTATGAAATAAAATTTGGTGTTATGTTGTTAAAAAAAGTTGATTTGTTGATTTGTTGATTTGGTTATAATTGATAATTTCATTTATCAACAAATAACCAAATCAACAAATCAACCTGAAAAATCATTCAAATTCCGCACTGAGAATTTTGAGGATTTCGTCAATGGTTTCTTCCTCCAAGTCGGCGCGTTCAATAAGGTCTTCGCGTGAAATTTTCAACACTTGTCTTGCCGTATCGCAACCGATTTTTTTAAGTTCGTCTATTACCCATTGTTCGATTTCGTCAGAAAATTCTTCAAGCATAATATCTTCTTCCTCTTCGGTGTTTTCTATATCGCGCATAAGTTCGATATGATAACCTGTGAGTTGAATTGCAAGTTTGATATTGTTTCCGTTTTTGCCCACAGCAAGCGAAAGTTCTTCTGGATTTATAAAAGCAACAGCCTTTTTTTCTTCGTTGTTTATTTCCAAAGAAACGATTTTTGCAGGGTTTAGCGCGCGTGCAATAAACAGCGGCAGATTGGTGGTGTAATTGATTACATCAATATTTTCGTTGTTCAACTCGCGCACAATGCCGTGAATGCGGCTGCCTTTGATGCCGACACACGCGCCTACGGGGTCAATTCTCTCGTCATACGTTTCAACGGCAACTTTCGCCCTTTCGCCAGGTATGCGCACCACTTTTTTCACGGTAATCAAACCATCGTGAATTTCAGGCACTTCCGCCTCAAAAAGACGTTCCAAAAATAACGGTGAAGTTCTTGATATATAAATTTTTGGCTGGTTGTTTCTGTTATCAACTTTCACAACAACGGCGCGAACGCTCTCGCCTTTGCGGTAAAAATCGGTCGGAATCTGGTCTTGTTTCGGCAAAAGCAGTTCGTTGCCAGCGTCATCAAGCAAAAGCACCTCCTTTTTCCAAACCTGATACACTTCGCCCGCAACGATTTGCCCTACGCGCTCCGAATATTTTGAGTAAAGAGAGTCTTTTTGCAGTTCCATAATTTTGCCTGACAGCGTTTGCGACAGGGTTAAAATTGTGCGCCTGCCGAAAGATGAAATATCAAATCTTTCGGAAACTTCCTCGCCAATTTCGTAGTCGTCTGCAATTTTTTGAGCCTCCGAAAGCGCAATTTGCGTGTTTTCGTCTTTAACTTCGCCATCGGCAACCACTTTTCGCGTGCGCCAAATTTCCACATCGCCCTTGTCGGGGTTGAGAATGAAATCGTAGTTTGCATCAGAGCCGTAAGTTCTTGCTATCACGTTTCTGAACGCCTCTTCGAGAATACTCAGCATTGTAGAATTGTCAATGTTTTTCAACTCTTTCAATTCCGCAAAGGTGCTGATAATGTTGTCATTTTCTCTTCGTGCCATTTTTTTATATAATTTAATGTTTAAAGTTTTTTTTAAAATTAGGCATTTAATTAATATTTATCTCAAATTAAAACAGTTTTAATCTTTAAACGCAAAGGCGCAAAGTTTTTTTATTAATTTGATATAATTATTTGATATTTAGTATACTATTTATTTTTTTACTACTGATTTTAAATTTTATTTTTAAGAGCGCAAAGGAGAAAAACTTAAAAGTTTTTCTTAGCGTCTTTGAGACTTTGCGCCTTTGCGTTCAAAATAAAAATATCTTTTAAAAGCCTAATTCGATATTTTTTTATACAATAGTTATACGATTGTATAACGCAAAGCGTATAACTTCTTAAAAATCAAGTTTCGCGTATTTTATTTCAGAATAATTAAAATTAACTGTATCTTTTTGAAGTTCTTTTCGTTTTTTGCCGTCAGGCTTAACCATTTTTTCTATTTCGACAGCAAAAAAATCTGGCGAAACAGAAACTAACACTCCTCTGAACTTCAAGCCTTTTTGCGTTAAAATTTCAACGTTTTTGTCGATATTTTTTGAATATTGGCGGACAACGGCAAACGGTCTTGAAATTCCGTAAGAGCCTACTTCGAGTTCAAAATCTTCTTTTTCTCTGTCTAAAATTGTTTCAATATGTCGTGAAAGTTCCGCGCAAAAATTCAAATCTACGCCAAAATCTGAATCTATCGCCACCACAATTTCGTTGTTTTGCGATATTTCTACGCTTATTAAAAAATAGTCAGTTTCGGCTATTTTTTCATTAACTATCTGAATGACAGTGTCTTTTGCAATCATTTTTTATCTATTTTTAAATAAAAAAGGAAACTTTGTAAAGTCCCCTTCCCCTCTTTCATAATTCGGCTGCAAAGGTAGTAATAATATTCTTTATTTCCTAATATTTTTATAAAAATATTTTTGTAATTAGGCACTTAAATAAACCTAAAAAAGTTAGGTGTCATTGCGGGCTTGACCCGCAATCGATTGAAATAGAATATATTAGCGATTGCGGGTCAAGCCCGCAATGACACGATTTTTTTTATTAAATTACAACGTAATATTTTATAATATATTGAAAATTAGACATTTAATACATATAAATTGAATGCCTAATTCAATTAAATATTTTTTTTCTGGATTGCTTCGGTTGCTTCGGAAATACCTCGCAATGACAACCACGCAATGACGGAAGTTGTTTAAGCAAAGTGGTACGTCATTGCGAGGTATTTCCGAAGCAATCCAGATTTATTATAAAAAACGCCTTTATCGATACTTATTTTATATGTTATGCGAATCAGGGGTTGCATTCCTACGGAATGCCCTGAATATGTGATACTTAATTTCTACCGAGCGATTCATTCCTACGGAATGATACTGCATTTGCACCGCAATCCGTTAGGATT
>JAISKN010000356.1 GCA_031260925.1 Prevotellaceae bacterium
GCGAGCGAAAGGCGGCGTTTCATTCCGCCGGAAAAATCGGCAACAAGTTTGCGCTTTGTGTCTTCGAGGCGGACAATGCTCAAAACGTGCGGAATTTCCGTGTCCATTTCGTTGCCTGAAAGTCCGTAGAGCGCGCCGAAAAAGCGCAGATTTTGCTCAGCAGTGAGGTCAAGATACAACGCCTCAGATTGCGGCATAAACCCGATTTGGCGTTTCACTTTGGCAAACGGCGGCTTTTCGTCAAGCACCACCGCCTCGCCAGAATTTGCACGGCTCATTCCAACAATGATATTTACGAGCGTAGTTTTTCCGCAGCCGCTCGGACCAAGCAAACCGCAAATCGAGCCTTCGCACAGTTCCAAATCAATTTCCTGCAAAACTTCCTGTTTGCCGAAAGATTTTTTTATATTTTTGAGTTGAACAAGCATATAGTATTTAACTTTTTTGTGCAAAAACTATTTAAAATCTAATTCAGGCATTTGCGCTGCCTCTGCACAATTAACTAAATAGCCTTTTTTGTCCATTTGTACAATTCCACGCTCAAGGCAATAAGGCAAAACGACTTCCTCTGTAAAAATACTAACCTCATCTTCATCGTATCTATGCGATTTAAAAACGGTGTTTGCAACCAACTGGCTCGGAAACTTATCAAAAAGTGCATAAAGTTCCTCTTCTTTAACGCTCATCCTGTCTTCTTTCCATTTGTCATAAAGCACTTTAAATTGGGCATACAAGGCTTGTGTTTCGGGCTTTTGGACTATTCTTTCCAATTCTTTTTCTGTCATATTTTTATGTTTTTTTAATTAAAACTCTTCCAAAACATCTTTTTCCATTAATATATGGCACATATTCTTTATTTTCCACGAGTTGATAACCTTTTTCCAAAATTCCATTCAAAATCACACGGACAGATACAGCAAAGGGCTTTTTAACGTTGCTTGGAATATAGCAATTATCTACCATTAATATTTTTGAATCGTCATATTTTTTAAATTTATCGGGTATGTTTTTTAATGGTATAATTTTCAACAGTTCATATTTTGGTCTGTTTTCTATCGGAAAATTTGTGTACCAATGACCTGCCGCCTCTGTGAGTTCTCTACTGGGATTTTGAAACCAATCTACTCGATTATAACCTGCCCAAACCTGATTAGTTTTAATATACGACATATACGGCTGATTTTTTACATTAGTAATATTTGCAATAATCAAAAAATTTTTGCCACTTTTGATAACAATTTTCCAATAGTCCTGCATTCTCGAAAATGGCGGGTTGGTGCAAACAATATCTGCTTCTTCATTCAAAATTTTCAAAGAAAGCGGGTGGTCAAAACTGCCATCGTAATTTTCTGGCGACTGTTTTTCCACTTTAATTTTTCCATCTTTTTCCATCTCGTAAGTAATTACATAAACCAATCCATTTTTTCCAGCCAAGAAAATATCATATTTATTAGCATAGTGTGTACAAATCAGTTTTTTTAATCCTAAATTTTTAAAATTATTTATGAAAAATAAGGCAAAAGCGGAAGTTCTTTTTTCATTTATCTTTCCGTTTTTTTCATCAACGGCATCATCACAATTGCAAAAAACTGTTTTATTTTTCCAAATTTCTTTATCATACATAGAAATTTCCTTTTCCACGTCTTCGTAGCGAGTATAAAATTCATCATACTCTACTCTTTTTGCCCTTTCCAACACGTCTTTTTGCGAAATTCCGCGTTCTTTCAAAGATGGTTTTGTTTTTGGAACAATTTTTATAATCGGATTATTATCTTCTTTTACAAAAATTTCTTTTACAAAAAGTTTGTGAGATTTAATAAAATTTACATAATCAGCAAGCAAGTCATTATTATAAAAATATATTTCCCTGCTTTTTTGCTCGCGGAGTTTAGAAAATTGCGTTTTAATATCTTTTTCAACTTGCGTCATATCAGAAACTTCGCAGGTAAAAAGATACTGAGAAATATTTTCTTTTGACTTGCCTGTCGTATTGTTATAGGTACTCAAACGCTGCTCTAAATCATTGGTTTTGCCAATTTTGCATTTAGTATCCTCTTTTGATGCCTGAACAATATAAATGTACTGTTTTGATTTATCTGTTTCCATATTTTATATGCGATATTTTATGTTACAAAAGTACAAAAAATGTTTTGTATTGCAATAATTTTTTATACTAACTCCGCCGCCTTACATTAAAACTAATTGTTGAAATCACAAAAAACACAAGAATAAAGCCCCAAAGAATAGCGAAATCTGGCAAAATGTCGGCAAAGCCAGCACCGCGCAACATAACATCTCGCAAAGCGTCTGCGCCGTGATAAATTGGGAAACATTGCCCTGTGATTTGCAGCCAAAGCGGCGACTGTGATAAATCAAAAATGCCCGAAAGCAGCACCTGCGGCACAACAAGAATTATCATAAACTGTATCACCTGAAACGCCGTTTTTGCTAACGCCGACACAAGCAAACCGAGCGTGAGCGACACCAAAGCCATTGAAAACGCGATTAGAACTACAAGCCAAAAACTGCCGACACACGGAAAGCCTATCAAATATGTGCTTGCCAAAAGCACAATACACGCCTGCACAAGCGACACAATGCCGAACCCAAGCGAATAACCCGCCACAAGTTGCCAAGACTTTATCGGCGACACTAAAAGCCGCTCCATTGTGCCACCTGTGCGCTCGGTTACAAGCGACATTCCGCTGGTTATAAACACAAAAATGAAAATGAAAATGCCGATAAAAACAGGTCCAAAAAAGTCAAAAGTTGTCCAATTTTCATCGCCGTGCAAAAAGTTGAGTTTGATTTCGGAAAAATTGATTGACATTTTCGGCACGTCAAATCCCATCATTTTCGCCATCGCAATTTTGCTTTTATTTTTCTCCATTGCGGCTTTTTGCGCGTTCAGCACTTCGCGGAATGCACTTTGCACAACTGACATTACGGCAGCCGTTCTTGAAGCATCTGCGCCTTCAACTTTGATAAAAAGCGTGTCGTTTTGAAGTGTGAGAATTGCATCAATTTCTTGATTTTCAAGCAAAGTTTCAACTATAAGGAGATTCCCGCCTTCGCGGGAATGACACGTTGTTGTTGCTTTTTGATTATTCAACGCCTCAACAAATTCGTTTGGCAAATCAACAGCGACAATTTTCGGCTCGTAACTCGGCGTACCGAGAATAACCGAAAAAAGCCAAAGCACAACAATCGGTGCAATCATAAAAAGCGCAATAGTCCGCTTGTCGTGCGAAAATTGCTGCAAAATTCGTTTTGTAAGAGCAAGGGTATTTTTCAT
>JAISKN010000044.1 GCA_031260925.1 Prevotellaceae bacterium
GAAAAGTTTAATTTTTAGAAGTCTACTAAAGTGCATAAGTTGAATTTTTTATTTTTTGGAATTGTTAAATCAATAGATATTAAGGTGTTTTTTTTATAATAAATCTGGATTGCTTCGGAATACCTCGCAATGACGTATCCCTTTGCTGAAACGGCTTCCGTCATTGCGAGGTATTCCGAAGCAATCTATAAAAAGTTACTAAAAATAGCATAATATCTATATTTATTTGCTAATACCTTATTTTTTTGTACTTTTGCACAATATTTGCTGATATTAAACTTTAATTTTTCAAATAAATATTTTTTAGTATAAATCATTAATTTTTTAACTATGAAAAAATTTTACTTACTATCACTTTTTGCGGGAATTGCACTTGTATTTTCCGCTTGCGTGGAAAAACTTGATTTTGGCAAACTCGACAAAGATGTTGAGTATAACGCCTCTCTTGTAATTCCTGTTGCACGCTCCGAAGTGTCAATTTATGACATTTTTTCCAGCAACAATCCAGATGGTTGGGGAATTGACGGAGACACCATTTTTATGATTATCGACACTGTGCTTCATTTGCCTGTTGATAATAATGTTACGACTGGCTTAGGCAGTTCGTTTGACAACGAGTATGTTTTTGGCGAAAGTTTTAGCGGCGTAACCGTAACAAGCGCAAATGTTGCCAACTACAATTCTCCCGCCGTAACGCGAGACTTTGATTTCGACTTCAACGAGGGCGATGTTCAGAGAGTTGATTATTTTGCAGCCAACGGCGCAAGTCTGAGCATTAAGGCAGATTTGGAAAACGTTACTATCAGCGGTAATGCAAAAATCAGAATGATTGTGAAGTTTCCTGCTATTCAAGGCTTGGGCGCAGAAACTTACGTTACGGAAATCACAGGCGGACACACGGAAAATCCTATTGAGATACCAGCCTTTGCCGTTGATTTTGGTGATAACCACAACAATCTTACGGCAATTTCCATTCAATACGAACTTGTTGTACCAGCAGGCGCAGCAAACAAAATTGAATTTGGCGCAAATGCAAAAATTAAGTCTGAAATTCAAATGGTTGATATTGAAATGGACTTTGCACGCGGTTTCTTCAACAGAAGCAACACTATCACAAGCGATTCCATTTACACCAACATTCCAACCGACTTTTTTAAACGTGATGCAGTAACTTATAATCGGCTTTTGTTTCACGACCCGCGCATTACATTTAAAATTGTGAATAACATCGGCATTCCGCTGACGTTTATTGTTGATTCCATTATGGCAATGGACAAAGACGGCTACAAACAGTACGGCGATTTCAACGGAAATCAATATACCGATGTGCCTATTGCAAGAGCAATGGTTGTAGGCGATTCCGCTACAACTTACAAAAGATTTGACCGCAATTACGGGCGCACCGACAGACTTTTTTCAAAAGCAAATGGCGAGCCGTTTATACCTGAAAAAATTGATTACGGTTTCCACGTTGAAGTTAATCACGCTGAGGCAGTAGCAAATCCTGTTCATTTTGTTAAACGTCCTGCGGTAATAGATATGTACGTTGGTGTAAGGCTGCCTATGTGGTTTGACCCGACATCATCTTATTTCTACACAGACACAATAAATGCAGATTTGAGCGATGCGTTGTCAATGCAGTTTGGTCCTGTTAAAATTGATTTTGAAAGGATAAAAATTGATTTGAAAATTGAAAACCAACTGCCTGTTCAGGCTATCGGTACGGCATATTTCCTTGACGAAAATAATGTTGTGCTTTATACCGAAAGCAACATCAATATTCCTTGTCCAAACGTTGATGCAAATGGTTATTCAACAGATAAGAAAACAGTAAATGTAACTATTCCTGCTGACCTCAACGACCAGGAGCATTTAATGGAGTATCTGCAAAATACAAAGAAAATTGTATTTGCATACGAGGTTACGGCAGCAAACGTAAATAACCAAATCAACGCGAGAGCGACAGATAAACTCAAAGCATCTGTAAGCCTCTTTGTAATAGGTAAAGTTACGTCAAATATTGATTCCATTTTTGGAAAAAATAATGAATAAAGATGTTCTAAAATTTTTATTTTAAATCAAAAAAACTTTTAAAAAAATAAAAAATATGAAAGCGAAAAAAATATTTTTAAGCGCAGTGTTGTTTTTCAGTCTTTGCCTTGGCGCAACAGCACAAACAAACACATTCTATTTTATGGACGAAGTGCCGACAAGAAACCAGATGAATCCTGCATTTATGCCTAATTGCGGCGGTTATTTGAACTTCATTTTTCCGAGTTTCTACTTTGAAGGCGGCACTAACGCATTGGCTATCAAAGATTTATTGTACAACAATAATACTAAATTAGTAACTCCATTTTCGCCAAACGAAGGCGTTGATAAACTTTACAAAAGATTTCCGAAAAGCACCAATATCGGTGCTAATATCGGCTACAATATTTTAAGTTTTGGTTGGAGGGCAAGAGAGAAAAACTATTATTCATTCTCTGTTGGGCTAAAAGCCGATGCAGGCGTTTATCTGCCGAGAGATTTGTTTAAATTTGCACTTTACGGCACGCCAAACGAGTTTGATAACAATATTTTTAATTTGAAAACGCTCGGCGTAGATGCTAAAGTGTATGGCGAAGTTGGTTTCGGCTATACCCGCCAAATCAGCAAAAAATGGAACTTTGGTTTCAACCTTAAAGGTTTGGGAGGCGTTGCAGGCGTATATACTGACGTTAAAAACTTGTCGCTCAATGCAAATAAAGACCAGTGGAATTTAGACGCGCAGGCTGACGCTTATTTAATGACGCCAAAACTGGCTTATTGGAATGCGCAGGATACAACTATGGGCTTTAACGGTTTGTCAAACAATTGGAAAGATTATTTTCAGGGTTTCGGAGGCGCACTTGATTTAGGTTTTACCTACGAGCCTGTAAAAAACCTTGTAATTTCGGCTGCCATTATTGATTTGGGTTTAATTCATTGGAATAAACCAGACGATATAGTGCATTTAAGTACAAACGGCTCGTTTTATTTTGACGGAGTAGAGTATGACCCTACAAAAGATTTTGATATTAACGCTGTGCTTGATTCTTTGGGAAATGCAATTGCAAATGCGATTGATTACCAAGGCGAACAGGGCGGGCGCAAAATCAACCAATGGCTGACGACAAAATTTAATGTCGGCATAGAATACGGTGTTTTGGATAATAAAATCAGTTTCGGCGCAATGTCGAATACAAGGGTTAGTCAATGGAGTAGAATTTCGGAAGAGGTTACTCTCGCGGTAAATTTCCGCCCTGCTGACTGGTTTAAAACCTATTTCAGTTATTCATTTATGAACGGACGCGGGAGTAATATGGGCTTGGGCATCAGTTTCAGAATGGGACCTGTAAATACCTATCTTGTGGCTGATTATATTCCGCTGCATTGGGCAAAAGTCGGCAACCTTAAAGATGCTGACGGAAATGATATGTTAGGCAAAAACGATATACCGCTACCTTATGGTTTGCAAAAGGTAAATCTTCAAATGGGTTTGACTTTCAATTTCAATAGAAATTCGTCTGACAAAGACCGTGACGGCATTCGCAACCGCAAAGACAAATGCAAAGACACCGATATTGATTATCTGATGTCGCTTTGCCCAGATGTTAAACGCAAAGATTTTGTTTATAAAAAGAATAACAGTGAAAAAGGCGAACTTCGCGGCTGTACTATGGACGAAGATAAAGACGGAATACCAGACTGTTATGACCGTTGCCCGCAAACTCCAGCAGGAGTGCCTGTTGATGAATTTGGCTGTCCTTTCGACGAAGACGGCGATGGCGTATATGACTACCTCGACCAATGTCCTAACACTCCCGAAGGCGTAGCAGTTGATGAAAACGGTTGCCCGCTTGACGAAGACGGCGATGGCGTACCTGATTATCTCGACAAATGTCCAAAAACTCCAGCAGGCGTTGAAGTTGATGAAAACGGTTGCCCGCTTGACGAAGACTCAGACGGCGTGCCTGATTATCTCGACAAATGTCCTAACACTCCCGCAGGCGTTGAAGTTGATAAAGACGGTTGCCCGCTTGATGAAGACGGAGACGGAGTGCCTGATTATCTCGACAAATGTCCGCACACTCCCGCAGGCGCAGTAGTTGATAAAGACGGCTGTACCCCAGACACAGACGGAGACGGCGTGCCTGACTACCTCGACAAATGTCCGAATACTCCTGAGGCTGCATACGGCTACATTGATGCCAATGGTTGCCCGAAAGATACTGACGGAGACGGCATACCTGATTATCTTGACCGTTGCCCAGAAGTTAAAGGCGTTGCTGAAAACTACGGTTGCCCAGAAATCAAAAAAGAAATTTTAAAGGTATTCAAACAGGCATTACACGGTGTTCAGTTTGAGACAGGCAAGGCGAACATCAAAAAATCGTCTAATGCAATTCTCAATTCTATCGTGAAAATTATGAATGAAAACCCAGATTTCAACCTTGATATTGCAGGACACACCGATGATGTTGGCGCAGACGACTATAACTTGGATTTGTCAAAACGCCGCGCTGCCTCTGTAAAAGCATATCTTGTTAAGGCTGGCGTTGCAGAAGAGAGAATGCAAGCCGAAGGTTACGGCGAAACCCGCCCTGTTGCCACCAACAAAACAGCAGCAGGCAGAACAGAAAACCGCCGCGTAGAATTTACGGTTATCTTTGAAAGGCTTATTCCGCAAGAATAATAACGCGGATTATACAGATTTTCGTAGAGAAAAGGCATTGCCTTTTCTCTACATTGCAAAAAAACCGCAATACATTTAAAAAATGTGTTGCGGTTTTTTGTCTAATTTTCCTCAATACGTTGCCATACAAAATATCTTTTTATTCTTTTATTAATTCAATGTAAAATTATAAGTTATAATACCAATTGACACTCCGTTTCCTGCTGAAAAAGTAGTTTTATATGCCGCATTAACAGCCTCTTTTCTAATATTTTCATTTTCGATAGTAGTTTTTGCATCTGGTCTATTCACAACTCTTGCACTTGTAACTTTTCCTGCAGCATCAACTCTAATTTCAACACTAACCATTCCCGTTTCGTTTTTATCATACGCGGGTTTAACACTTGTTTTCAAATCACGCCCTGCAAGGCTCCAGTTTCCTGCGCCGTTGCCAAAGCCGCCGCTGCCTTTGCCTAATGGGTTGCCTGTCATTCCGCTGCCTGCACCCGATGCGCCGCTGTTGCCTGTGCCTGTGCCGACACCTGAGCCGTTGCCTTTGCCGCCGTCACCAAACAGACCCGACATAGCACCTTTCGCCTTATCGGTTTTTGCCTGCTGCTCGGCTGCAATTCGCTGACGTTCCTGTTCCTCCTGCTGCAAACGCAACCTGTTTGCCTCGTCTTTTTTGCGCTGCTCCTCTTGTGCGCGCTGAACGGCAAAGTTCTGCTCGATATTCTGCGCTGCAAAATTCGGTGCAGGCGGCGCGGCAGCAGTTGTAGCGGTCTTTGGTGCAGACGGTTGAGGCTTAAGCACTTCGGCATTTTCGGGCTTGAAGTAACCGCTTTTGCCCTCCGAGCCTCTGCCGCCACCGTTAAATGCCTCCTCAATTTCGGTAAGAGCCAATTCGGGCGAAGTCTTATTTACCGCCTCTATCAAATATGTAAATTGCCAAAACAACAACAAAATCAGAAGTACCGCCACAAGCGCACTCCCAATACCGCCGTATATTTTTGATTTTTCTAATTTCATAATTTCATTTAATATGAGATTTTTAGATATGAGATATGAGACTTTTGTTTGCCTTTTGCAAATTGCAGCCCGCATATCACTAACCATTAACCACTAACCATTAATTATTAACCATTAATCATTAATCATTAATCATTAATCATTATTTTCATAAGGTTTTGTTGCAAGCACCAACTTAAACGAATTTCGGTTTGCAATATCGAGCATTTTGATTACGTTGCCATAGAGCAAAGTTTCGTCTGCATAAAGTGCAACGTACATATCGTTTTGAGTATCAATCTGTTGCAAAAACGCCTCGACATTTTCCAATGCTATCGGCTGCTCTTCTTCGCTGTCTTTTGCAATGAAAATTTTGTTTTCCCTGTCAATTATAACGCGCACGATTGCCTTATCTTTGTTTTCCGTTGCTGTACTTTGCGGTAGTGCTACCTTGATTTTATTCGTAATATCGGTATGCACCACAGTAAGCGCAATCATAAAAAACAACAGAATTTGGAACATAATGTCGGTCATTGCCGCCAAACTAAATTCCGAACTGACTTTTATTTTTCTTTTAAGAGCCATATATTTTTTAATTATTAATGATAAATTATTAATGATTAAAAGAAAAAATCTTTTAATTATTTATTTTTTTTTACTTTAATTTTTACTTTGTCTGTACCGCTTAAACCCTGTTTGTCAGTGGCTTTAACTGCAATATTATGTTCCCCTTCGGCAAATTTTTTCTCTTGTACACCTTCTTTGTCCATTACAACATCAACTTTAAATTCTTTTTCATCGTGCGAAAAGTCCCACGAATAAAAATCAATGCCTGTTTTGCTTTCGGCTTGTGCCTCAAATTTGTATTTATAATCTTCTAATTCATTGGCTCTCAGCGTAACTTTTGGTGGGTTTTCGTAAGGAATAATATCGCGTATATATTTGAGTTCAATAATTATATTTTCACTGTTTTTTAATTTGGAAACCTCGTTAATAATGTCTTTTGAAAATTCAAAACCAATAATAAATCCGCAAACCTGTCCATCTTTTTTGTTCTGTTCAAACAGATGTTTGTTATCACGCTGAATTGCAGTAAGAAATTCGTCCAATGTAGCACGTCCAACAGGTTTTTTCCATTTTTTTACCTGAATAGGCGTTCCGTAGTCTGTATGTCCGTCAATTCCTAAGTCCTTGCCGCCTTTTCGGTTAGGAATAGCACCGAATTTTTCCACAATAAAAATCTCAAATTTTTTACCGTCTTCTTGTTCTAATTTTGACAAATCATACGTTGGAATAATTACTTCATAAGGCGTTGAAAAAAATTCATTTTGCCTTTTTTTTAGTCGCAAATCGGTAACTTTTATTGCCATAACAGATTGGTCAATTCCAACCCATTTTCGGTTTAACCTGTCGGCAACAGCAACGGTAGTACCGCCTCCCACAAAAGGGTCAAGCACAACATCGCTTTCATTTGTAACACATTCAATTATTCGTTTTAATAATTCTTCGGGTTTTTGTGTTGGGTAACCTATACGTTCTTTGGCAGAAGCGTTGATAATTGGTATTTCCCATACATCACCCATTCTTTTACCGTCTGACAAATATACTTTATATGCTTCTTCGCCTTTTCGTTTCTGCATTCTGTACCAATTTCCCTCTTCATCTTGTTTGTAGTGGCTGTCCATTTTTCCTGATTTTTCGCCGTATTCTTCTCTAACTTCATTGAAAATATATTCCTTTTCTTTTGAATACCAAAAAATCATATCGTGTAAAGATTGAAATTTATTGCTTTTTGCAGTATATCTTTTATAACTCCAAACAATTTCATTCCTAAAATTATTTCTGCCAAATATTTTATTAAGAATATCCACTTTAATTTCAGCACTTGCGTGCCAATCGCAATGTAGAAAAATGCTGCCTGTGGGTTTCAAAATTCGGTGCATTTGGCGCACACGATTTTTTAACCAATTAATATAATGGTCAATATCGCCTGCCCAACGGTCTTCAAAACTGCGTTTTTCACCATCATCGCCCCAAATTACTTCATACGTTCGGTTGCTGAAAAACGGTGGGTCAAGGTAAATCAAATCTACACTTTCACTCTCAATAGTTTTTAGCACTTCGAGATTGTCGCCTAATATTAATTTATTCGTTCCCATAATTTTTAATCAAATTGAATTTCTAATGATGTATAATTGTAATGAAGTTTCCATTTTTATATTACTTTATAGTTTTAAAACCTTATTTCTTAAAGTTCCCTTAGTAGCCAAAATTTACAAACAACCCCTCCCTTATTCCCTTATTTTTTCAAAGGTTTCTGATAAAAATTCAACAGTTCGTCATATTCCTGCGCAAAAGTTTTCTTTTTATGATGTTCGGGTTGATTTAAAATATATTTATAAATTCTATCTATATCTCCTTTTGAAATAGAAAATGCAGAACACGATTTTTGCCACGAAAATCTACCAATACACAAATTATTTTTATTGATAAAAATTTCAGAGGCATCTGCAACCAAATTTGCCATCTCGTTTTCACTCATATACGG
Source organism: Prevotellaceae bacterium (assembly GCA_031260925.1). Lineage (GTDB taxonomy): Bacteria > Bacteroidota > Bacteroidia > Bacteroidales > Paludibacteraceae > F0058. Next base: position 8,253 of record JAISKN010000044.1, read on the forward strand.
CAAGCGCGAAGCCAAAAAATGAACGTGTTCAGGGTTGGCATAAATGGCGTACATTTTACCTTGATGATTATTCACAATGCCTGTAATGTATTTTTCTATTCGCTCTTGGTTTTTCTCTGAAATTCAGGGAAATCTGTTTTGCGTTGTGAAAACAAAATGCGTATATAAATTATTATATTGTATTTCCATAATTTGTTAAAAATAAGGGAATAAGGGTGTTAATTATTATTTTATTGCTACTAAGGGGGCTAATAAAATAAAGGTTTTAATTCTTCATTTTTAATTCATTTCGCTGGTGCATTAAGAATGTCCATAAATTCCATAGAATCGGTTTCCATTCTTGTCATTGCTTGGCTGACGCGCGTAACGAGGTAGTTGTAGGCGAAAAATGAAACAAGTCCTACAAAAATACCGCCCGCAGTCATAATCAATGCCTCGTAAATACCTGATGACAAGGTTGTTATGCTCAGCGTGTCGCCTGCGTTTTCCATTCCCATAAACGACCGTATCATACCGGTAACTGTGCCGAGCAGCCCGAGCATTGGTGCACCGCCTGCCACCGATGCCAATATCGGCAAGCCTTTTTCCAACTTGGCAACTTCGATATTGCCCACGTTTTCGATTGCCAAACGGACATCTTCCATTGGGCGACCGAGCCGCGTAATGCCTTTTTCAATCATACGCGAAGTCGGCGTGTTGGTCGAGCGGCAAAGGTTGAGTGCGGAGTCGATTTTTCCGTCAAAAATGTAGTCCTTAATTCTGCTCATAAACGACTGGTCGTTTTTAGAGGCGGTTTTTATGGTAACCAAACGCTCGATTATCAGATAAACGGTAATCAGCAACAGTAATATTAGTGCCACTATCAATATTGCTCTGATAACTCCGCCGTCTTTGAACAGAATGTCCCAAAGCGACTTGTGTATTTCGGTTGTTGTAACTTGCGCCGCTGCATTAGCAAGCGTATCGGTCAATGTTTGTGCCTGTAATAACATTTTTTTTAATTTTTAATTATAAATTATTTTTTATTTTAATAAACGTGAGAAATTGAAAAATATTGCGAAAATTTTAAATTCCAAGATTCTATAATTCCAATGATTCTATAATTCCATAATTCCAAGATTGGAGTTCCCCTAATTTTGGAATTTTGAATTTGGAATTTTGAAATCTGTCAGTTGTTTTTTATATTCAAAAATAGTTTTTTCAAGTCCCAAATAGAGCGCGTCAGAAATCAAAGCATGTCCGATTGAAACTTCGGACAAAAACGGAATATTTTTTGCAAAAAACGCAAGATTTGTCAAACTCAAATCGTGTCCTGCATTGACTTGCAGTCCGTTTTCTGCTGCAAAATTTGCCGCTTTCACAAAATCTGAAATTGCCTGCTGCCGATTTTTTTCGTAATTCGCAGCGTATGGCTCGGTGTAAAGTTCTATGCGGTTTGCGCCTGTTTTTGCTGCCGCCGCAATATTTTCCAACTCTGTGCCGACAAAAATCGAAACTCTGATGCCAAACCCCTGAAAATGTTTTACCAAATCGGTAAGATATTGCATATTTTCCACGCAGTCCCAACCTGCATTTGAGGTTATAACATCGTGAGAATCAGGCACAAGCGTTACCTGATTTGGAACAATTTTTTCCACAAGTTCGATAAATTTCCCCTCAGGATTTCCCTCAATATTAAACTCGGTCGTGATATTTTTTTTCAAATCAAAGACATCGCTGTAACGAATATGCCGCTCGTCAGGGCGCGGATGCACCGTGATGCCGTCAGCCCCGAACTTTTCACAATCGAGCGCAACTTGCAGCACATTCGGTACATTTCCGCCGCGAGCATTCCGCAAAGTCGCTATTTTATTGATATTTACGCTTAATTTTGTCACTTTTTAATAGAATAAAGACCGCTTGGTTAAAAAATAAAGCACAAAGACGGTTTTGTAATATTTCAAATCAATTTTTGAATGCAAAATTACATTTTTTTTGTTTAATATCAAAACTTTAATAATGGAACTTATCATCTAAAAATCTCACATCTAATATCTAATTTTTCAACTGCAAATATTCAGAAATTCGCAATATTGGCATCTGTTTTCGTCAAAATTTGCTTTGAAAGGCGTTGTTTCGTCAAAAATTTCAACTAATTTTGTTTTTAATAATTGTGAAAATTCATCAGAAATTTTGCGAAAATCGGAAATTTCATTAACGGAAATTTTAATCTTTTCCGAAAAATCATCTAAATTGCCCATTTTTGGAAGATAGAGCAAAATCGGCAAAATGTTGTACGAACAAAAATCTTTTTCCAGCACAAGCGCGTAAATCAACGCCTGCAAAATATACTTTGCGCGGCTTTTGTTATTGCCGTCAAAAAGCGTTTCCAAATCTTTGGCGGTCTGTTCGTTCGCCGAAGTTTTGTAATCTACAATAGATAAGTCGTTGTCTTTCAAGCGAATACTGTCAATAATTCCGCCGATTTTTATTTGCACCTGTTTTTCATAAGATTGCGGCTCAAGCCCGCAATGACAAGACGCATCGTTTAAATCAA
>JAISKN010000097.1 GCA_031260925.1 Prevotellaceae bacterium
CGCTCATCGTCCATCGTAAAACCTTTTACAATGTATTCTTTCAGTCGCAAAGTAGCCCATTGACGAAACTTTGTCGCAATTTTAGAATTGATACGGTAACCAAGCGAAATTATCATATCGAGGTTGTAATACTTTGTATTGTAGTTTTTGCCATCAGAGGCAGTATGTAAGAAATCCTTACATACTGAAATTTCCTGTAACTCACCTTCTTCCAAAATATTTTTTATGTGCATTGTGATATTCGGGCGGGAAGTTTGAAAAAGTTCTGCCAAATGAGCCTGCGTAAGCCACGCCGTTTCGCTTTCAAAACGCACATCTACCGAAATTTTATCATCTTCGGTTTTGAAAATGATAAACTGATTGGGTTTTTGTGGTAGGTTATTGTATTCTATGGATTGGGGTGAGGGCATATTCTATTTTTATTACTTATTTCTGAATGGGTGTTTTGAAACTTCTACTTTAGCATTGATATGTGATTTCCGCAACAAGTCTTTATATAGTTGTTCATCTATTGATTTTGGGGATAAAGTTATCCGTTGAAGATACTCATTCATTGGTAAGTATTCAATATATTGTATATCTTTATCATTAGTTTTTATTTTAGAATCAGAAACAGACAATATTTTAACTACCCGACACTCTTGTTCGTCTTTGTATCCATAGTATTTGACTAATGCGTTCAAATTTTCCAATAATGCTATCGTTTTGCTTTTATCTAATCCTATTACATCGTTTTTCAATTTTTCTAATAATTCCTTTACCTCCGCTTTTACATTTTCCAATATGGTTTTATCATACCTTTTTTCACCTCTCTTGGCAGCTGCCTCTGCAATATGCCCAACATCCTCTACAACTCCCGAAACTGGGTCAAGGTAAATACAACGATACAATGATAATTTTTTTCTGTCATAAGGTTTTCTTTTACGGATATGTTCAACTTTTTCATTATCGGGCAAGGCTATTAGTTGGGTATTGTCACCCTCAAAATAATCTGAACTAACCTCAACGCTGATACCTGTTGCCTCTAGTTCATCTACTTTTCCATAAAGGCGAAATTGATTAAGATTGTTGCTATCGAAAGTAAAACAACCAATAAATGTGATATTATTGCTATCAATATCATATTTTTCTTCCTCGTCAAACAAATATTTCAACAAGGTTATACCTTCCATTTCATCGTTGCTTTTTTTGGCATCATTTAAACGAAATAAAGACACTTTATTTATTTCTTCATCAAGGAATAATAAACTTTTGGTAACTATTGGAGTTGTGTAGTGTGCTACATTTTCGTCTTTTATGTGGAGTAAATCCACTATAAGTAAAGACAGCATATACATATTTGCATATTTATTCTTGTTTCTATTTTCCGCATTGATTATCTTTCTAAAATATTCATCTTTGGTTTTGATAAATTCAATAGTAAAATCAAGGAATGGCGTTTCTACCATATCATTTTTCAATTCCTCTTTAATGGTTTTAGCAAAAAAATGAACAACATCAATGGTTTCAATTTGTTTTGTGTTACTACGCATATATTTTTTGGATTTTTCTAATTCTTCGAATGCTTTATCTATATCTTGTTTGTCAAGAAGTTGTTTTACTCTATATAAAGGGATACGGTTTAATTTATTCAGTAAATCAGAATCATTCTCTGAGGCTTGATTATAATACTCTATTGCTTTATCATAATTACCCAAATTAGCATAAACATTTCCTATTTCAATCAACCAACACTCATTATTAGGCTCGTTTTTTGCCATTCTTTTATAATATTCTAAATCAGTTTTATCCCCTCCAGTTACCCCTTCCCAAGTGTATCTTCGCATTTCTTTATTGTTAGCTAATCCCATTAGAATTAAAGGTGCTCCTACAACGGCAGCCTCTGCGTAACGACCTAATGTTTGCAATAAAATAATTCTACCTTCACCTGCTTGATACATATTTGGATTTATTTCTAATGCCTTATCAAAACATTCATTTGCTTTATCATATTTTTCTAAATCTATAAAAACATAGCCTTTCCAGCACCAAGATTGCTCAAACAAAGGATTTATATTTATTGCCTTATCAAAACTCTCAATTGCTTCATCCAACATCTTCAATCCCCAAAAGAACAGACCTCTATTCTTCCATATTTCCGCACTATTGGGATTAATCTCTAATGCTTTATCGTTATTTTCAAGTGCCTCTTTCCACTTGTGTAAACGACTCATTGTAACACCTCTACTATTCCATATTTTTGCATCGTTAGGGTCTATTGCCAATGCTTTGTCAAAACTTCCGATAGCATCTTCACATCTGGCTACTTCGCTCATTGCAAGTGCTTTGTTAAATAAACAATCTTTATCTTCGGGGTCTATTATTAGTGCGTGGTCAAAACTTTTAATAGCATCATCTAATTTTTCATCTTGCATTAGTGCAATTCCTCTAAAATACCACGCATCTTTATAGTCAATATTTATTGCAACTGCTTTGTCAAAATTTTCAACAGCCTCTTCAAATTTTTGTCCATCCAGATAAAGACATCCGATTGCAAAATACATTTTATCATTATTTGGATTATGAGGACTAAGGTCTATTGCTTTTTGCCAAAATTCTATTGTTTTATCGTCATCCTGTTTCTGAAAGTATGCATCGCCTATATTAAGATAGGCATTTGCGTCATCAGGATTTAATTCTATTACTTTTTGAAAATATTCAATAGACTTATCATAATCCTGTTTATTACGGTACGCAAGCCCTGTATTGAAATATGCAGCCTCATAATCAGGCTTTAATGTAATCGCCTTTTTATTATACTCAATTACTTTATCGTAATCCTGTATATCAAAGTAAACATTCCCTAATCTTTTATATGCCTCAGCATAATAGGGATTTAACTCAATTGCTTTTTGAAAACAATCAATTGCTTTGTCGTAATCTTGTTCATCATAGAACTTGTTACCTTCTTCAAAATATTTTTCTGCGGCTTTCATATCAGTATTCGTTTATTTCTTTTTCTACTATTTTCAACGCTTCCCCCACCAACTATTTTTCCTCTTTCATAACTTCAATAATCTGGTCGGCAATACTTTTAGAATTGTTAAAATTTAAGCAAAAGTACATATTTTTTGCTGTTTTTTGCAATGAATTTTTTAGTGTTTAATTAATAAAATCAGTTAATTAATTTATTTTTCAGTTCTTTTCCTTTTGTTGTCAGTCGATATTTTTGATATTTGCTGTTTGGTTTGTCTGGTATGGTCATTTCTATCAAACCTGCACGTATTGCAGGCTGAATGTAATTTTTAATAACGTTAATTTTATCTTTCAAATACAACAATTTTTTAATTTCATTAGTTGATAATTCGCTTGAGTTCAGCAATAATAATATTTTGTTATCTTGGGTGCTAACTTGTGTATTATCTATTGTGTTATCTGTTGTGTTGTCTGTTGTGTCTTCTGTTGTGTTATCTGGTACGGTATCTTGGGTGCTGACTTGGGTGTTATCTTGGGTGCTAACTGTTGTGTTATCTTGTGTATTATCTTGTGTATTGATATTTGCATCTATTTCCTCTTCGTATCTGTCGCTTGCGGGCAAGATGCAGATGATATTGTCTTCGCTGACTTCGAGTAGCGGGTCGGGGCAACCTTCGGCTTGCATTGTTCGGAAAATGGTGTCAAGTCCCTGACCTTCGGCTTGCGCAAGATTCAGTTTGTTGAACAGATAGGCAAAACTTTGATTGCGCCATTTTGGGCTTGCCTTGCCTGCCAAAAATTTTTCCTTATCAACGCCCCAATGCAAAGTACCCGGCGACATTATTTCAATACGATTGCGGAAAACAGTAATTCGTATCGGCTCATATTTTTCATAATCGCGATGAACAATGGCATTGACAACCGCTTCCTGAATGGCTCTCAACGGATATTTTTGCTGATTGGGTTTTTTGCTTGTCTTGTCGAACAGCGTATTGTTTGCTTGAATGCTCAACAATTCAATCGCCCGCCGCGCCTGCTCAATAATTGAGCCGTTGAGCATAAAACGTTCTGCGGTCGGTTCGCTGCGGCTAACGCCGTTGTAAATGGAAACAACAGTGTAAATATCCGGAAAATAGCGGCTTATCGACTCTTTTTTACCAAACAGAAATAACGCAAAATTGCGAAGACACAAACCGCCGTCAAGCGGCTTTTTGACAAGCAAAGGCGGCACAAACTCAGCAATTTGCTCAGTATCAGATAGATAATCTTCCAATCGAATTACTTGCCTCGACAAATTCATTGCATTAATGCAATCGCGGAATAAAAAAGTATCAATATCATTTTCGTTCACATTTGGATTTGGACGGCGGTCAAAAGGCAAAATCGCCTGTTTGCTCGTCAATAACTGCGATAAAATACCGTTCCGCGCCTCACGGGTGGCTCTGCCAATTCTGACGTAATAATTAACCGTTGCGCCGTTGCGGTAAGTGTGTGCGGCGGCACTTGCGTGAATAATAAAAACCAAAATCTTTGTCGCCTCGTCTTCGGGGTTATCAACAATCTGCACAAGCGGTGCAATAGACGGACAAACATAATCGCGGCAATGCTGCAAAACCTGCCCTTCAATTTTCTTTAATTTCTCAGCAGAAAGCCCTGTGTATCGCAATTTTTGAAATCCAAACTCGTCTGTGATTTCCTTTGCACCACACACAACATAGCCCCCGCCCATATTGGCGAGGTCATTGGCAAAAGCGGAAATGGTTTTGACGATGTTTTTTACAATCTCTTTATCATCGCCGTTTTCTTTCCATTCCACTTTTTCGCTTTCGCGAGCCGCAAGTTTTTTCAGGTCTATGTTGTACACAGATTTATATTATTTTTTTAATCAATAAATTTATTTTTGGTAAAAATATTATTACTCCGATTATGACTGATGTTATCGCGGAGATTAAAACCGCAGCAGCCGATAAATCCTTTACTTTTTTGATTGTTTCGTTTCTTTCGGGCGAAACAAAATCGCACAAGTTTTCCAAAGCCGAATTTATTATTTCCAAAACAAAAACAAAACCGATGCAAAGCACTACCGCAAGCCATTCTATAGACGAAATTTTGAAACCAAAACCCGCAATTATCACCAAAACCGCAACCGCAATATGAATGCGCGAATTATGCTCTTCATTAATCAAAATTTTCAAGCCGTTGAAAGCGTAACTGAAACTTTTTAACCGTTTGCGCAACGAAAATTTCTCGTTTTCTATGTTTTGCGTTGTCATAAAACATTAATTTTCAGGTGATTTATTCTATTACAAAAAAAATGCACCTCGAAAGCAAAGGTACAATAAATTAATGTAAAATGAAAAATTTAAAATGTAGAATTATCTAATAAATGTTAAAAAATGTAGAATGTAATTTTATTTCAATTTTACATTCTACATTTTTCATTTTATATTACTCTACGGGAATATGATAAACCTGTCTGCGCTCGTCTTCCAACCGAATTTCGAGCAGATAAACGCCCGCTGTTTGCGGTAAAGCAAGTTGATGAACAGGTGCGCGCAGTGTTATATTTTTCTCGAGCAAAATGCCTGTAACAGTCCATAAACGCGCATCTTTCAAATCTTTTGTCAAAAAAATTGTAACAATATTTCCATTTTTGACTATTGTCGGGAACTCGGAAACTGACGGTTTCGGCTCGGTCGCCGTAAGCGGACACGAGAACATTGTTGAGGCGTCTGCCCGCGTAATGAGAACGTAATATTCGTCTCCAGGGTTCAGCACATCGTCTCCCAAATAGATGTATGAATGAGTTTGTCCAACAAGTTTCTCGCCGTCATTTTTGTACCATTGATAGCCTGCAAAATCGTAACCGCCGTTGTAATAAGAGTTTTTCAACGCGATAACATCGTCCCATTTTTGCTGCATAATGCTTGACGGATAATAAACGTCAAAGTCGATTTTATCTATAATTTGCTCGCCGCAATCGGTAATGTTATTGTAGAATGTTATCGTAAATTTGTAACTGTCTGGATAAACTGACGCTGGGAAATCAACCCGAATTTCATTTGCGTATGCGCCTGACTGATTTACAAAGCCGTTATTCAAAGCGTTTTGCTCAAACGTTATTGTGTAATTTGACGGCAAAATATCGTAATTTTGACTTGTCGGGTCGAGGTATATCATAAAATACCCGTCATCAGCGCAAATCGGCGAAGGCGTTGTAACAATGATTTGTGCAACAGTAACAACCTCTAAATTGAGCGTGTGAGTGTCGCAGCCAGTTGTAAATATGTATGTGCCGCCAGCAGTGAGATTTAGCCCGCGATACAGATAAGGCAATTGTTTATCGCAAATTGTGATGTCTTCGGAAGTTTGCGCGCCTGTTATTGTCAAATTTAACGTTACAATACTGTCGCAACCAGCAATATTTGTCAAAGTGTAAGTTGCGGTGCTATTGCTTGCGGTGTAAGTAATTCCGTCAATCCAAGTGAAAGTTTCGCAAGCCTCTTGTGTGTCTGTTCCGTAAGTCTTATTTTTGATTGTCAAATTTAACGTTACAATACTGTCGCAACCAGCAATATTTGTCAAAGTGTAAGTTGCGGTGCTATTGCTTGCGGTGTAAGTATTTCCGTCAATCCAAGTGTAAGTTTCGCAAGCCTCTTGTGTGTCTGTTCCGTAAGTCTTATTTTTGATTGTCAAATTTAACGTTACAATAGAATCGCACTGAACAGAATTGCCGCCAACTATTGTGTAAGTTGCAGTATTATTGTTTGCAGTGTAAGTATTTCCGTC
>JAISKN010000192.1 GCA_031260925.1 Prevotellaceae bacterium
GGGGATTCCCGCCTTCGCGGGAATGACAAGTTTTTTTTATTTTTTATTGTAAAAAATCATTAATTTCTTGTTTTAAAATCGGCAAATGCCTTACAATCGCGCCCCAAATAATACCGTCATCAATTTTATCGTAACCGTGTATTACTCGGTTTCGCATTCCAATAATTAAATGTTTGCTTGAAATTGGGAAATCATTGTCAAATTTCAAAATATTATTCATTGCCTCGCCGATAATTTCAAATTCTCTTTCTACCGCTCGGCGCAACATTTTATTTTTTTGATATTCAAAAAAATTGCGCTTTTCTCCAAGAAAACTCTCTATTGACAAAATTGATTCTTGAATGTCAAACAAATATTTTTTAATTTGATTATCCATAAATTTGCAGTTTATTATTATTTACAGATTCAATAAAATATGGATTTTTTAACGATTTGTCTGTTACTAAATCAACCTTTCTATTTAACAGTTTTTCAAATTTATCGGCAAGTTCAAAATAATTGTCTGTATAATCGCCGAAATCCATTTTTTTAAACGAAACTAAAAAATCAACATCGCTGTTTTTATTAAATTTTCGAGTTAAAACAGAGCCGAACACAAAAAGCATTGCAACATTGTGTAATACGCAAAGTTCTTTTAATTCATCAATATTTTTTTCAATTATTTCTCTCATATTTTTTATGCAAAATTATAAAAACTTTTTATTTTATGCAAAAATTAATTTTGCGCCATTAATTCAATAAATCTGTCAAAAAGATATGTGCTGTCCTGCGGACCGGGCGCGCTTTCGGGGTGGTACTGAACGGCAAAAATCTTGTCCTTTTTGCACTCAACGCCTTCGGTGGTGTTGTCCAAAAGGTTGATGTGCGTAATCTCCAAATCGGTTTCTTTGAGCGAATTGACATCAATGGCGTAACTGTGGTTTTGGCTCGTGATGTGAATTTTGCCTGTGGTCAGGTCTTTCACAGGGTGGTTGCCGCCGCGATGCCCGAATTTCATTTTGTAACTCTTTGCGCCGTAGGCAATTCCAATCATTTGCAAGCCGAGACAGATGCCGAAAGTCGGCACTTTTCCCCTGATTTTTCTTATTGCCTCAATCACAGGCGTAACATCTTCGGGGTTTCCCGGTCCGTTTGAGAGGAACACGCCGTCTGGGTTGAAGGCGAGAATTTCCTCCGCCGTTGTGTTGTACGGCACTATCGTTACGTTGCAGCCCTTGCGGTTTAACTCCCTGATAATGTTGTACTTAATGCCGCAATCAATCGCCACCACTTCAAAATTGTGGTTTGCGGTGCGGCTAAACCAACGTTTTTTGCAACTCACGCGCGACACCATATCGTGCGGAATTTCGTAGTTTCTGATTTTTTCCAAAGCAGTTTCCAAAGGCGTTTCGGCGGAAGTAATCAGCACTTTTTGGCAGCCCTCTGTTCTGATAATTCGCGTAATTTTTCGAGTATCAACGCCGGAAATTGCGGGAATATTGTACTCTTCAAGTGCCTCGCCGAGCGTTTTTGTGTAGCGGAAATTGCTCGGCAGGTCGTTGTATTCGCGCACAATCATTCCGCCGAGCGTGGGAAATTTGGTTTCGTTGTCCTCGTCTGTAATGCCGTAGTTGCCAATCAGCGGATAGGTCATCACTACCATTTGGTCAGTGTATGACGGGTCAGACAGGATTTCCTGATAGCCCACCATAGAGGTATTAAACACGATTTCATTGATTGCCTCACGGTTTGCGCCAAAGCCGTAGCCGTAGAACTCCGAGCCGTTTTCAAGAACGATTTTTTTGTTGTAAGGTTGCATATAATTATTTACGATTTTTGATTTACGATTTGCTGGTGCAGAATTGCAACTTGTGTTACTCACGCCAATTTATTCTACAACAGCGTCAGATTTGGCTCTCGTATTTTCTTTAATTGCTTTGTTTATCTCTTTATAATTCTCATAAATAGAATCATCATAACCAAAAACTTTTCCGTTTTTTGTGATTATAAGTCGCGAATTAGTTTCTGTATCAGCCCACTGCAAACGCCAATATAGTGGGTTGCTTTCATTAACGGCAGATTTGTATCTTATTTCTACAATATCCTCATATTCAATACATTGCTTTCTTCTTGTAAGTAAATTTAAAAATGTAACACTGTGTTCTGTAACTGTTATTTTTCTAAATCTATGAAACAGCAGAAAATAAATAGCAGAATAAATGATGCAAATTAGCAAATAAATCAGCACCAAATTCATTTCAAATACAAAAGTTCTTGTATTTGCCATACCATTTTCTGTTCCTGTACAAAACATAACAAAGAATAGCATAAGCATTGGAAAAACGGTAACAAAAACTCCTTTTAAAATATAAGATAAACTAAATTTTGAAGTAATATTCATATTATTTTATTTGTTAATTATGAAAATCTTGTGAATCTTGTGAAAAAAAATATAAAAAAGAGTAACGATTAAAAAGGTTACTCTTATAAATAAAACTTATTATGCTGATTTTCAACAGCATACGACAAGTAATTATGTTTAAAAAAATATTTCATTTTTGATTTAATTTTTTCGCGTGCAAAATTACAAAAAAACTTTTACTTTTTATTAACCGTTAAAAACTATTTTTCCATTCACAAAAGTTTTTTCTATTTTGCCGAAAACGAGCCAATATTCAAAAGGCGTACTTTTGCCTTTGGAAAAGAATTTTTGCGGGTCAATTTTGCACTCTTTATTCAAGTCAATTACCACCAAATCAGCAGGCTGCCCTGTTTCTAAACCACCTTCGATGTCAAAAATTTTGCGCGGATTAATACTCATTAATTCAATCAGTTTTTCAAACGAAATAATGTTTTCCTGTTCTGTGTCTTGTGTCTCATATCTCGTGTCTTGTTTCACTAAAAAGGTGTAAATCAGCGAAAAAGCCGTTTCCAAGCCGACAATACCAAAAGCCGAGCCTTGCAGCCCGCGATTTTTTTCGTCTGCCGAATGCGGCGCGTGGTCGGTGGCGATACAGTCGATAGTTCCGTCTGTAATTCCCTGAATTAGAGCGGCTTGGTCTGCTTTTGAGCGGATTGGCGGATTCATTTTGAAACTGCCCTCTTCCTGCAAAACTTCGTCAGAAAGCAGCAAATAATGCGGTGCAGTTTCGCAGGTTACGCGCACGTCTTCGGCTTTCGCGCGGCGGATAATTTCCACGCTCTCCTTTGTGGAAACGTGGCAAACGTGAAATCTGCACCCTGTTTCCTTTGCCAAACGCACGTTGCGCTCAACTTCGCGCCATTCGCTTTCGCTGCATATTCCTTTGTGGTTGTGGGCTTTGCAATACTCGCCATCGTGAATATAGCCGCCTTTTACCAACTCCTCTACTTCGCAATGTTCAACGATAATCTGGTCATATTTTGCTGCCTGCTGCATTGCCTCGCGCATAAGTTGCTCTGTTTGCACGCCTTTTCCGTCATCTGAAAAACCAATTTGCGGACTAAGTGCCTCAAAATCAACAAGTTCGCCTTTGCCTTTTTGCCCGCGCGTAATGGTTGCAAGCGGAAAGACCTTTATTTTTGCCGTTTTTTCGATAATATTTTTTTGCAGATTAATATTTTCCAAACAATCGGGCGCAGGTTTAAGGTTTGGCATTGTGCAAACCGCAGTATAACCACCAGCCGCTGCCGCCTTTGAGCCGCTTTCAATCGTTTCTTTGTACTCAAAACCCGGCTCGCGGAAATGAACGTGAACATCGACAAAACCAGCCAACAGGATTTTTCCTGTCAAATCGACAGTTTCCTCATTTTCAAGCGGTTGCAGGTTGCCGATTTCAGCAATCTTTCCGTCAGAAATTCTTAAATCGGCATTAAAAAAGCCTTTGCCCGCATTAATATTTGCATTTTTTAAAAGCATAATTTTTTCTGCAAAGTTAGCCATTTCTTTCAAAATTGCAAAAAAAGAAATAACATTATTCTTCGTGCGGCTTCGTGTTTTCTTCGTGTGTCTTTGTGTAATACATTTATTTACACGAAGTTACACAAAGTTTGCACAAAGATACACGAAGAAAAATTTATTTTGTTATATAGAAGTTACATTTTTTTGAAAAAACTTGAAAAAATATTTGGAAAATAAAAAAATAGTATTTACATTTGTCGCGTTGTTTTGGGCAAAGATTTTGCCTGATAACAATAATGTTCTTTGATATAATTCTATTATTTCTTTTCAAAAATTCGCCAAATTTTTAAAAACATCATTAATAATAGCAGATTCTGCGTTTGTAAAAGCGTAGAAACTTGCTTATAATGATGTGGGTGTTTGGCGATGCCTTGAAAAGATAAGATATTTGGGTTTCTACGCTCGTCGCCAACGCAATTATAAAAAAAAACAAAAAAACCGTTTGACAGCGGAGAAAACCAACACAATTAATTCTTATTATTAATTTTTTAAATTGTTTACAACTATGAAAAAACAATTTCTGGTGTTTAGTGCTACTGTATTGTTGGCACTTGGGTTTATCGCCTGTCAAGAAAAACCCGAATTGGCGGAATTAAATTCCGTTAGAATGAATGCCCCCAAAGTCGATGACAAAGAGGCAGCAGCGTATAACGCTGATTTTGACACAGTTGCTTACGCCGTAAGCAGACTGTTGGCAACCAACGCAAATTTTAGACAAACTGTAAAAACGGAAGTCGGCAAAATGTTTGACGGCGATTACAATGTCTTAATCAGTCAGTTGGTTGTTAATTACAATTTTGTTGAAAGACTGTTTCAAGAGCAGGGAGTAGAAATTCGACAAATTGTAGAGAAGTATCCCCTAATTCAAATTGCAATTCCAGTAAATTTTGAAAAATGGGGCGGAAACGAAGGTTTGCCTACTGTTTATTTGGGGGCAGATTATCAGGAAAATGTAACTGAATATTTGTACGGTTACACTGTCAAAGGCGAAAGGTGGAAAGTGCTTGAAAAAGTAGAACCTGATTTTCCTGTTGTGGTAATCAGCGAAAACGAAAGAACTAAAATTATTGCAGGAGACCCTGACGAATTAGTACCGTCTGCACCTCAAAGTCTTGCTGCAACAACTACTGCTGTCGGCATTAAATTAACTTGGCTAAAACCAACATCTGGCACAATTTCAGGTTACGATGTTTATCGTAAAGGAGTTGGCGAGGCAAATTACAGCGTAATTTACACTTTACACGGCGAGGACAATCTTCATTTTGAAGATGTTTCAATTTCGCCTGAATTAAATTATTCATACTATGTTACAGCATTTTATGAAGAAATAGCAGGGCGTTTTAGAATATACAATAGTGCGCCGTTTAATTTAATACCCAGACTTACAAATGATGACAAACATTCTTCGCCACCGTCAAATTATGTAACTGCAAATTCACCTGCTTTGGCTGTACCTGCAGGTATAAGATTAGAACACGGCAATGCAAAACAGTTAGATTTAGAATGGAATATGCAAACAGCATATACCAATTCTTTTGAAGTATGGCGAAAATCAACATTAGACACCGATTATACTTTACAGGGAACGACTTCGAATGTTGATAATTTCTTTACACAAAGTAATTTATCAGCAGGTGTTTTTTATCGGTATAAAGTAAGGGCAAAGACTTTAGGTGGAAGTTATTCTGGTTGGAGTCAATCTATTGCTACGTCTGCATCTGAAAGAAATGTGGAAACGCCATTTAAATTAACAATGTTGAAATTTAAAAATAAAGAGGCATTAAAAAAAGTTGAAAGTTGGTCAAGAGGAGCACCTGAATTATGGCTGACAGTAGTTAAGGGAGATGACAGCAATTCTGCCACAAAATTTAAAACTATAAGGTACGAGCCAAGTAATAGAGAAGCAAGTTATAGCAGTTGGAACAATGTAAATAAAATAATTTTAAATAATTGGAATCCCAATAGAGATGGAACTGTTTTTACATTTGTATGGATAGAAGAAGATGCTAATTTAAAAGGTTCATCAATGAAAATAACAGCATCTTATGAAAACAAATTGGACGAAAACCAAACTATTAAACTTGGTGCAGAAGTTACAATAAACTTTAGTGATTTAGATGATAGAATGGGAAATTCAATAATTACTTGGTGGAACCCTAAAAGCACAGAATTTGAAGTTTATCCTGATTTTTATTGGAAAATTGAATAAAATAATAATATGAAAAAATTAATATTTATTACTGTAATTATTTTATTTATAGTAAGTTGTGGCAACAAAATTACTTGCGAACAATTTCCGCAGGAGTTTATAGAAAAATGGATACCATACGAAAAAAATCAAAAAGTAGTTTTTGTTACTGACCCAAATGTAAGCGACGGCATTTTAGACACAATGAATTTTGTTGTAACAGAGGCATATTTTTGGGAAAGTTACAACTATAAAGTTTCCTCTGATATGGATTGTGAGGGTTATTGCGAACCGATTTATGTCCGAATGATAGATACAACAAAAAATATCGTTTTAGAATATCACATTCAAGTTATTAATAACTTTACCTGTTTTGATATAACTATTAATGATGCTAATTTCGACAGTCAAATTGCAGGAACGCCTCAGCATTTTAATTGGTATATGAATGCTATTTCTTTTGGAAGGAACTCAGATACAGGGTTCTATACGCTTGATGTATTAGAATATAAAGGAATTCACTATTTTGAAGAAAAAGTATCAGAAGGACATTATATTAGTTGGTTTTTAATTTCTGACCAAAAGCCGCAAATAAAATACCTAACCGCAAAACAAAAGGGGTGTTTATAAATAAAAATTACGGCTGTTCAAAAAAATGAGCAGCCGTTTTTTTTATTTTTTCCTAATTATTGTCAGTCCATCGCGCAAGGGCAAAATCACCTGTTCAATGCGGTTGTCTTTGGAAATTAAATCGTTAAATTCAATTATGGCGCAGGTTTGGTTGTCGCCGTGCTGAATGGGCTGTAAAATTTTGCCGTTCCAAAGCGTGTTGTCGGCAATGATAAAGCCGCCTTGACGAACTTTTGGCAGCACTGCCTCAAAATACTCCCAATATTGTCGTTTGTCGGCATCAATAAACACCATATCAAAAGTTTCAGATAAAGTTGGAATGATGTCCAAAGCGTTGCCAATGTGCAGCGTAATTTTGTTTTCAAAAGGCGATGAGGCAAAATTTTCGCGGATAAAATCTTCGAGTTCGTCATCAATTTCAATCGTATGCAGATGCGCATCTTCCGACAGCCCTTCGGCAATGCAGAGAGCGGAATAACCTGTGAAAGTACCGAGTTCAAGCACATTTTTCGGGTTAATCATTTGCGTAAGCATTTTCAGAAATCTGCCCTGCAAATGTCCGCTAACCATTCGCGGATTTATTAGGCGGACATTGGTTTTTCGCGCTATTTTTTGCAGATATTCAGGCTCAGGGGCTAAATGATTTTCTATGTAAGTTTCGACTGTCATTGAATATTTTGTCCACTGATTACACAGATTTACACAAATTAATTATTTCTGGGAACTTCTAATAATTGACAAAAAATCAAAAGCAGGTGTCATTGCGGGCTTGACCCGCAATCGCTCGCAACTGTTTTTCAATCGATTGCGGGTCAAGCCCGCAATGACACG
>JAISKN010000230.1 GCA_031260925.1 Prevotellaceae bacterium
TGCAATCCTAACGGATTGCGGTGCAAATGCAGTATCATTCCGTAGGAATGAATCGCTCGGTAGAAATTAAGTATCACATATTCAGGGCATTCCGTAGGAATGCAACCCCTAATTCGCATAAATAATTGTTAATAAAAATCTGCGTAAATCCGTGTCATCTGTGTTATCTGCGTGCTTTTTGGACAACTTTTTTTTTGTTTTATTCCACAATTTCATTTAAAACATTGATAATTTTTTTGCGGAGTTCGGTTGCCTCTCTAAAATAGCGGTTGCCTGTAAAAATAAATCTAAATCGGCGAATGAGGTTATAAAGTTTTTTCCAATAAACTTTTCCGTGCAGATAAATTATCAGGCTGATTGGCAGCAAAGCGGTGTAAATCAGCGCAATCCACCAAGTTGTCAGGCACAAAGCAGTGATAAAAATAGCCAGATACCAAAGCGGAAACGCAAACAAAATTCCCATTACGATGTGAAACGAAGAATGCAGCATCGGGTCTTTTATCTTTCTGGTTATCAGAGTGCTGGCGTTGAAAGGGATAAAATTATTCACAAAACCGAAAATTATCGCAGGAATTAAAACTAATGCAAACAGGAAACGCAAAACTGTACTTCCAAATGACACTTTTTGACGGAAAATCCAATCGCGCAAGTGCATTTTTTCCAAATCTCTGATGTACTTAAAAGTGTCTGTCATCAATTCTTCAAACTGTTCGGGTTTTTCTTTCTGCAAATTTTCCACAGCAAGCACAATTTTTTTATCTGCCTCAAGCCTGTTTGGAAAATATGTTACACTCTCTTTTTTTGATTTCAGATAGTCGCTGCAATACATTGTCCGCAGCATTTCGTAATGCTCATAATGTTCCAAGTCCTTGATATTGAGCATTAATTCCTCAATTTTTGGTCGGGCGCGGTCAGCAAGCATTTTCTGCGCTTTTTCAGGAAATTCTTTATAAATCTCGTATAAATCCGAAAATTCAAACGGCTCTCCGATTGTGATTATCAATTTTGCCTGAAACGAAAAATAGTTTGAATAATGGTTGCCCATTGGCAAAATATAAATCGTTTTTTCAAAATTCGACATTTCGGCAGCCTGAAAAGCAATTCTGGCGAAACCTTTTTTGAACGTTCCTAACGTTCTGCAATCTTGATGCCCCGCCTCAGGGAAAAGCCCGACAATGCCGTTTTCCTTTGCGAGAATGCGAGCCGCACGATTAAAAATCGCGTTATTTTCGTCTAAATCGCCGCCAGCCCATTTGTCTCTCGCACGAAAAGCAGGCATAATTTTGAGAAAGCGTAGCAGTTTTGCCCACAAATCCTTACGAAAAATATCTGCGCGGGCAATAAAAACAGGTCGCCGCCCGTCAGGATAAAGCGCAAACAAAATACCGAGCGCATCACTCAAACCGTTTTGGTGGTTGCTAATGGCAACAACAGGTTTCCCTTTCGGAATTCTGTCGCGGTGCAACACATAAAATTTGTTGTAAAAAACATTATTGTGGGCAAATCTGACATATTGCCCCATAAGTTCATACTTCCAATCGCGTTTAGTAACATTTTCAAAACTAATCATAGTATTTATAGAGTTTAGTTATTAGAGTTTAGAGTTTAGAATAAAGACAGACGCAAGATTATTAAAATAATGAATGATGAAAGATGAAAGAAATGACTGCCGTTTTTTAACAGGTTGCACCAACTTTCGACTTTCAACTTTCAACTAATCACAAGTGCGTTTTTTTCTTCAATTCAAAGTCGCGTCCGAGATAATTATTACGCACAACAGGGTTTGATGCCAACTCTGCGGGCGTGCCTTGAAACAGGATTTTGCCCTCAAAAAGCAGGTAGGCGCGGTCGGTGATTGCGAGCGTTTCATCAACGTTGTGGTCAGTTATCAGAATGCCGATGTTTTTCTCTTTCAAGTGCCAAACGATGTCCTGAATATCCTGCACGGCGATTGGGTCGACACCCGCAAAAGGCTCATCAAGCATAATAAAATCAGGCTCAATGGCGAGGCATCGGGCAATTTCGGTACGCCTGCGTTCGCCGCCCGAAAGCCTGTCGCCGATGTTTTTTCTGACGTGTTCAAGGTGAAATTCGGCAATCAGACTTTCAAGTTTTTCCTGCCGTTTCTCTTTGGAAAATTTAGTCATTTCCATCACCGCCATAATGTTGTCTTCAACCGACATCTTACGGAAAACCGAAGCCTCTTGCGCCAAATAACCAATGCCAGCCTGAGCGCGCTGATATACAGGAAGTTTTGTAATTTCCATATCATTGAGAAAAATTCTGCCCGAATTGGGAATTACAAGCCCAGTCGTCATATAAAAAGTGGTGGTTTTTCCTGCGCCGTTAGGTCCTAAAAGCCCGACAATTTCGCCCTGCTGCACCTCGATTGACACATCATTTACCACTGTCCGCTTGCCATAAGTTTTGAACAGATGTTCTGTGCGTAATATTTTATTTGATTCCATAATTTTTTAATTTTAAAAGTCCAAACTCGAAATTTTGGTAGAGAAAAAATTAGCATTGCCATTTGTCCCGCCTTGATTATTGCCTGAAAACAGGCGATAAAATGGGCAATTTCCCCATTCAGCAGGTCTGTCTATTATTTGCATATCTTCGCCTGTGTCGTTTGACACAAAATTTCTAATTTTTGAATGCCAACTCTCTATTCGCGCAATGCTGCCTTCTGTTTTAAAAAAGTCATCGCTTGCAGCAAGTTCTTTGATATAATCTTTGTATTTATTCTTAAATTCGTCTATTGACATAATTTTTCTCATCAACATTCTTTCGCCGCCCAAATCGCCCCAAGCCAGCACATTTTGCGTACCCGAATTTTCCATCAAATGCGAAGTGCCGAGTGTGTTGTCGTAGTCAAATGGAATGAAGTAAAATTTGCCGTCAGTGTCAAAATAGAAGTAAAAATTGTTGGTGCTGTACCAATAATCGTCCCACATTCCAACCATCACATTAACGGCGTAAGCGCGCAGAAAAAGGTCAATATCAACCCTTTGTTCGAGGTAACTTTTGAGCGCAGCACTGCCGCTTGGCAATGGATTCATATCATTGATAAAACTTTTGAGTTGCGTGCGAGCATCATCAAGTTTTTTCTTGTTTGTTTTCAAATCGTATGTGAAATATTGAGATTGACTGTCGTCTAATTTCACTTTTTCAACGCCCATTTTGTCGTCTGTCATAGTTGATGGGCTGAGGTTTGCGCCCCAACTTGCTTTCCATAAATTGCCCTGGTCGGAAATAAAATGCCCTGCCTTTTTTCTGTTTGTCAAATAAGAATCATTTACGCCTTCGAGCAGAACATAAACTCCAAAATATGCAGGTTTTGGGTCGCCTAAAACGTTGATAGTGAGGCGAGTATATGCTACTCTGGGCGCAGTATAAACTCCAAATCGGCGAAACAAATCATAGCAATAAACCTCGCGGCAATAGGCGGCATCGTCTTTAAACCATTTGAGCGTTACGCGGTCATTTTCGCAAAAAAGCACGTTGTCTTTGTACTCCTGAAATTTTACTACAAAATGGCAGTGATGCCAATCGGGGTTTTGAGCATCGTGATTTTGTCCTGTCCAACCTTCAGGGCGGCGGCGGGAAGTGTTGCCGCGCAAACGCACACCG
>JAISKN010000179.1 GCA_031260925.1 Prevotellaceae bacterium
TTCTGATGATATTTTGCGACACTTGGTTGTGTCTCGAATATGTCAGCCGCAAAGCAAAGTTGCCACAGTCGATTTTGGAACAACTTTTCTTAAAAGTGTCGCATTGACGAAGTCAGGAAATGGCAATGAAAATCAATTATTTAACATAATTCTTATCCATAACTCAGGTTATAAGGTGTTCAAATTACGGCTTTCAACCAAATTAAAAAAGGTTAAGAAAATTATTTTTCTTAACCTTTATTTTTTAGTTTTTTTTATAAAACTCCGTATTTTTTGAAAATTTCTGTAATTTTTTCTAATGCGTAGTTGATTTGGTCAAATGTGTGCGTTGCCATAAGCGAGAAACGAATTAATGTATCTTGCGGCGCAACGGCAGGCGTTACAACAGGATTTACAAAAATACCGTTTTCGAGCAAATCGCGCGTAATCATAAATGTTTTCGGGTCATCTCTGATAAAAAGCGGAATAATTGGAGTGGAAGTCTGCCCGATTTCAAAGCCGCGAGCGCGGAATCCTTCAAGTGCGTAGTTGGTCAATTTCCAAAGATGTTCAACCCGTTCAGGCTCGCTTTCCATAATGTCGAGTGCAGCGTTTGCCGCTCCGATTGCTGCGGGCGTTGCGCTCGCACTGAAAATATATGAGCGCGAATTGTGTCTGAGCCAGTTTGCCGTAACGGAGTCTGTGGCGATAAAACCGCCGAGCGAGGCAAACGATTTTGAGAATGTTCCCATAATCAAATCGACATCGTTTGTAACGCCGAGTTCGCGGCAAATTCCCTGTCCGCTTTTGCCGAAAACGCCGAGCGAATGAGCCTCATCAACCATAAGATTTGCGTTGTACTGCTTTGCCAAACGTACAATTTCGTGCAGATTTGCAACATCGCCTTCCATTGAAAAAACGCCATCGACAACGATAAGTTTCACTTTGTCAGGGTCGCAAGATTTGAGTTGTTTTTCCAACGATTCCATATCGTTGTGCTTGAATTTCAGTTTGTTAGAAAACGACAACCGCATTCCTTCGATAATAGATGCGTGGTCAAGCGCGTCCCAAATAATGTAGTCGTCTTTGCCTGTAAGGCACGAAACCACGCCGACATTTGTCTGAAATCCTGTTGAATAAATGATTGCCTCTTCTTTTCCGACAAATTTTGCGAGCCGTCTCTCCAACTGCTCGTGAATGTCGAGAGTGCCGTTCAGGAAACGGCTGCCTGCCATTCCTGTGCCGTATTTTTTGGTCGCCTCAATGGCTGCCTCTTTCACTTTCGGGTGATTTGTCAAACCCAAATATGCGTTTGAGCCGAACATCAAAACTTTTTTCCCGTTTATGATAACTTCGGTATTCTGTTCAGACGAAATTGCCCTGAAATATGGATAAAATCCCGCTTCTTTTGCTTTCTGCGGAGCATCATATTTCGCAAGTTTTTGTATTAATAAATTCATAGTCAAGAATTTAAAATTATTTTACACAATACTTCCTGTTTGAAAAAACAAGACCGCAAAAATACAATTTTTTACTTAATACACAATATTTATATAACCTTTTTTAACACTTTACTCAAAATGACCTGTTTTTTTTTTAACACATTCGATTTTTATAATCTTCGTAAGAAAAATGTTTAAACAATTCAAAATTTCCGTCTGACTTCAAAATTCCTATTGATGGGTGCGAAACGCCGTTGAACATTGTGGTTTTGACCATTGTGTAATGTATCATATCTTCAAAAATAATTTCCTGCCCTATTTCAAGAGGTTTTTCAAAATAAAAATCGCCGAAAAAATCGCCGCTCAAGCAACTGTTCCCGCCAAAACGGTATTTATGTAAGGGCAGGGTGCGCCCTGCCCCTACTGTCGCTGCCTCGCCGCGCACAGCGGGTTTGTAGGGCATTTCCAAGCAGTCGGGCAAATGGCAGGCAAACGAAATATTGAGCATCGCCGTTTTTATTCCGTGATTTTCAACAATATCTTCTACTGTTGCCTTCAAAAAACCTGTTTGCCAAACAAATGCCGCACCTGGCTCCAAAATTATTTTCAAATGTGGATATTTCTGCTTAAAATTAGTCAAAATTTTTATCAAATGTTCAACATCATAATCTTTGTGCGTCATCAAGTGTCCGCCGCCAAAATTGAGCCATTTTATTTGCGGAAAATATTTTGAAAATTTTTGTTCAACCGCATCAAGCACTTTTTCCAAATCGTAAGACGTTGATTCGCAAAGCGCGTGAAAATGCAGTCCTTCGATGCCTTTCGGCAAAATTTCGGGCAACAAATCGGCTATAATTCCCAAACGCGACCCCGCTTTTGCAGGGTTATAAAGGTCGGTTTCCACCACCGAAACTTCGGGATTAATTCTAAAACCACAAGAAATACTATTAGGTAACAGGTAACAAGTAACAGGTAACAGGTGAGGGGTATCAAGTAAGGGATTGTCTGTATTTGTTACCTGATACCTGTTACCTGTTACCTGACATTTGTATTTCTCGTATTGCGAAAGCGAATTAAAAGTGATATGGCTGCTTAAACCGCAAATCTCATCAAACTCAACTTCTTGATACACAGGCGCGTAAGTGTGCGCCCTGCTGCCCATTTCTTCAAAAGCCAAACGAGCCTCCGCAAGCGAACTCGCAGTAGAAATCTTAAAACCGTACTCGCGGAAAATCGGAAACGTTTTCCACATCGCAAAGGCTTTAAACGCCACAATTATTTCCACATCGGCGCGCTCGGCGACCGATTTTATCAGCGCAAGATTTTTTCGCAACAAATCTTCTTCAATCACATAACAGGGCGAAGGAATTTTATTATCAATCATTTTTTAAAATTTTATATTTTAACCACAAAGAAAAATAAAATACAAAATTACAGAAAAATTTTGGAAAAAAGAATTGCAGATTGCATTTTTTATTGTACCTTTGCACCGCTTTTTTGCATATATTAGTAATAATTTTTGCTTTTTTGTAAAAAATATTATAAAAATATTGTAAATAAACATTAAAAAAAGGCATAAATGGAATTTCGTGCCGTAATTATATGGAGATTCCCTGAAATTCTGTTCGGTTCTGTTTAAGAAAAGGACATTTTTACTGAAACAAGTACGTTGTTTTTCTAAAAAACGACGAGGCAACGCTATGAATACAGACGAGAAAAAATGGTTTGCCGCAAAGGTAAAACATAATACCGAAAAGAAAATTAAGACGCGGCTTGACGAGATTTTGACAGAAAATTTTGTCCCTTTTCGCGATGTTGTTATAGAACGAAATGGCAGAAAATTCAGAAAAAGCAAGCCGTTAATTCCGAGTTTAATTTTCGTCAAAACCGATTCGCAGACGGCAATGTCGCTGTCGGCAGAATTGAATGTTACAATCAAATTTCTGCGAAATCTTGACACCAAAAAACTGCTCGTTGTACCTGAAAAATCAATGCAGGACTTTATGTTTCTGTGCGATTTATCAGAAAGCGCAATACAGGTGGAGAACGCAAATCTTCGGCAGGGCGACCGTGTCCGCGTAATCAAAGGCGATTTTGCAGGCATCGAGGGCGAACTCGTGCGAATTAGAGGACACAAGCGCGTAGTTGTCCGCCTCGAAGGGCTTTTTTCGCTCGCCACAACTTACATTCCAAGCGCATTTTTAGAAAAAATTTAACAGATATATTAAAAAATTCATAATATATCTTTATAATCAATCAAAATGAGCAAAGAGCAACTAATACATATTATTGAAAATGGTGAAAGCCAAACCGTAGAGTTTAAAACTTCATTTAGTGATGAAGCGATAATTTCGTTGGTGGCGTTTAGCAATGCCAAAGGCGGTGCTGTGTATGTTGGAGTGGCAGATAATGGCGAAGTTAAAGGTGTTTCATTGGGAAAAGAAACTGTTGCTCAGTGGATTAATGATATAAAAAACAAAACCGCACCTGTTATTATTGCCGATGCAGAAATTATTGAAGTAGAAGAGAAAACAGTTGTAGAATTAAGTATTGCGGAATACCCGATAAAACCTGTTGCATTTAAAGGTCGTTACTACAAGCGTACAAATAATGCCAATCAGTTGCTTACAACGACAGAAGTGGTTAATTTACATTTGCAGTCGCTCAATACAAGTTGGGACGCTTATCCTGACGGCATTCATTCGCTTGATGATATTTCATTAGATAAAGTACAAAATGCTATTGAAATACAAAAATCCAACAACTTAACAATCGGTGAGTCGCCGTTACTTTTTTTGTTGAAAAATGATTTAATCCGCGAAGAAAAACCTGTGAATGCGGCATTTTTGATGTTCAAAAATAAAAATTCGACAGATACAACTATTGAGTTAGGCAGATTTAAAAACCCAATAACAATTTTAGATACTTCGCGCACGCAAACCGATATAATTGCACAGGTAAATCAGGTATTGGATTTTGTGAAAAAGCACATAAATGTTGAAATTATTATTACAGGCGAGCCGCAAAATAAGCAAAAATGGCAATATCCTTTGGAGGCAATCCGCGAGATAGTGCTGAATATGATTATTCACCGAGATTATCGCGCAACTTCCGACTCTGTTGTCAAAATTTTTGATAATAAAATAGAATTTTACAATCCAGGGAAATTACCAGAAGAAATAACGGTAGAAGATTTATTGTTGGGCAATTATAAATCAACTCCGCGCAACAGGAAAATTGCCGATTTTTTCAAAAATATGGGTTGGATAGAAAAATACGGTTCGGGCATTAGTAGGATACGCAATTATTTTAAAGAATATGGTTTGCCGGAGCCAAAATTTGAGTTGATTTCCGAAGGATTTCAGGTAACAGTTTTTGGTTGGAAACAAGAAACCCATCAAGAAACCCATCAAGAAACCCATCGAGAAACCCATCAAGAAATTGCTGATAAAGTTCTGGAAATTCTATCTTTAATGGATAAAAATAAACAATATACCACCAAAGAATTGATGGATTTGTTAGAGTTGAATGATATTGTTAATTTTAGAGTTTTGTATCGTACTCCTGCTATACAGGGAGGTTATATTTCAATGATATATCCAGACAACCCAAAACATAGAAATCAAAAATATTTTTTGACTGAAAAAGGACTGCAAATAAAAACTGTTATTGAAAAATAAATCAATTAATTTGCAATTATGGCAACACACAACGAACTTGGCAAACAGGGAGAGGAAGTAGCCAAACAGTTTTTGATTGATAAAGGTTACATAATTTTGGCTGAAAATTGGCGTTCGGGTCATTATGAGATTGACATTGTGGCGCAAAAATTTGATTTTTTGTCAATAATCGAAGTAAAAACACGTTCTTCAAGTTCATTCGGCTCTCCACAGGAATCTGTTGACCAAAAAAAGATGCAGAATTTAATCAAGGCTGCTCACAAATACAAAACATCACATAAACTTTACGACATAGGCATTCGCTACGAAATATTAGCCCTAACAAAAAACGGCAATACTTTTGATATAGAGCATCTCGAAGAGGCATTCGACTCTTACACAGCATATCATTCGGAGCATTATTTCAGAGGCGGGTATGCGTTTTCGTTGAGAAGAAAATGGTAGAAAAATAATTATGTTTCTCGATAATTATGTTTTAGGAACATAATTATTAAATAGTGATGATGAAGTTTGTTAATAGAATATCAGAGCAAGTCCGTTTGAAAAAATCATTTCAAATGGAAAATGTTTCGTTTGTAGTGCTTTATGGAAGAAGGCGATGTGGTAAATCGCGTCTTATTCGTCAAGTGCTAACAACAGACGATGTTTATTTTATGGCAGACCAGTCAGAATCTGCGCAACAGCGTGTTTTATTAGCAAAAGTGATAGCAGAATTAATCACAGGGTTTGACAAAGTAGTTTATCCCGATTGGGAAACACTTTTTGAAACATTTAATCTGCGCCTGACCAATAAAATAACGCTTTGTTTGGACGAATTTCCTTACTTGGTAAAAAGTGCGTCAGAATTGCCTTCTATTCTTCAAAAAATGTGGGATAAAAAGGAGCAACTGAAATTTAATTTGGTTATTTGTGGTTCTTCTCAACAATTAATGCACGGTTTGGTATTAGATAGCACGGCACCATTGTTTGGTCGAGCAAACGAGATAATGAAAATAAAACCAATGCAGTTGCCATATATTCAGGAAATTCTGCAATGCTCTGATATTGAAACAATAGAAGAATATAGCGTTTGGGGAGGCATTCCGCGCTATTGGGAATTGCGGCTGTCGGAGACAAATTTATCTGAGGCATTGAAAAAACATTTGTTGAGTTCGCAAGGAATACTGTATGACGAGCCGATGCGGTTGTTTTTAGATGATATGCGCGACACGGCACACTCGTTTACAATTCTTTTGTTGATAGCGGCGGGTTGTCATCGTTTATCTGAAATCGCAGCAAGAATAGGGAAGCCTGCAACCAATTTATCGGCTCCGTTAGAAAAATTAGTGTCGCTCGGTTATATTGAACGAGAAGTCCCTTTTGGTGAAAATTACAAAAACAGCAAACGAAGTCTTTATAAAATTGCTGACCCATTTTTGAATTTTTACTTTAATTATGTGGTGCCTTACCGTTCATTTATTGAAATTGAACAATCAGATGTTATTCTGACGCGCATCAAAAAGCATTTTTCGGAATATGTGTCTTTTTATTGGGAAAAACTTTGTCGAGAGGCAGTACCATTTCTTACTGTCAATGGAGTTCGCTTTAATTCGGCAGCGCGTTGGTGGGGTAATCCTTCCAAAGATATGTCTATCGAATTAGATGTAGTGGCAGTTTCGCCTGATGAAAAGTTTTTATTAGTAGGCGAATGTAAATGGAGCGATAAGGCTCTTTCGACAGATGAATTTTTTGCAGAATTGGAAAGAAAAGTTGCGCTATTGCCATTTGCACAAGGAAAAACAGTTATTTTTGCACTTTTTTTGAAACATAAACCTGTAAATAATTGCAACAAAGCAATATTTTTGCCTGAAGATATTTTAGCAGCATATAAAAACTGTTATTGAAAAATAAAACAACTAAAAAAGAATATTATGGAAAAAGAAGTATCAGAAAAAAACACCAAAGTAGAGATTTTGAAGGCTTATGAATCATTGTTAAAAGATGTTCAGCAGGCAAAACAAGACGTTCCGAAGCAGCAGCAGGAGGAAAAGGTGAAGAAAGAAACTTTGGAGAAAGTGGCTGACATAAATAATGAAAGTATCTTGAAGAGCGTTGTCTCGCTTAAATCTAATTTGAACAACTCTTTGGACGAATTGACACTGCATTTGACCGAAGAATTTAAAAAATTAGAGAACATTCGTGCTGCTATTTCTTTGGAAAAAAAGTCGCTTGACGACTTGTATTCACTCTCTGCAAATACCGATTCTTTGGCTGCAATGTTGCTCGCACAAAAGGAAAAACGCGAAAGTTTTGAACAAGAAATATCGGACAAGCGCACTCAATGGGAGCAGGAAAAGGCAAAACACGAAACAACAGAAAAAGAATATTTGGCAGAATTGCAAAAAAGCCGCAAACGAGACGAAGAAGAATATGCCTACAATCAAAAAATCAAACGTCAAAAAGAGCAGGACATTTATGACAATCAAAAAGCGGAACTCGAAAAAGAGTTGAAAGAGAAAAAAATCACATTTGATAAAGAAATTGCAGGCAGAGAGCAAGCACTGAAAATAACAGAAAATGAACTGTCCGAACTGAGAAAAAATAACACAGAATTTCCCGAAAAACTCGAAAAATCGCTCAAAGAAAAGGAAACAGAAATTTCGGAAAAACTGAAAACAAAATATGATTTTGACATTCAGATAATCAAAAATCAAAACGAGTC
>JAISKN010000036.1 GCA_031260925.1 Prevotellaceae bacterium
AGCAATTATGATTTAATAAGTTTGCCGAGCCAAATGCCGAATACGCCCAATGCAGCAGCATTAAAACTTTTTGGCAATATTCCGATAGACCATTACAGCGGCAGTGCCAATGTTTCAATTCCGATTTATGAAATTGAACTTGCTGGCAAAAAAATTCCAATAGTGTTGAGTTACAACACTTCGGGCATAAAAGTTGCACAGGAGGCATCTTGGGTTGGCTTGGGCTGGGCTTTGAACGCAGGCGGTTTTATCACACGCGACAATATGGATAAGTCCGATTTTGGCACAAGCGATTATTTAGGTTATTATATTAATCCTGATAATTTGGTTGACCGTTATAATGGAATAATTGGCAGTGTGGAAAATGAAGGAAGCACTTGTTTGTCATTTTGGGGTAGTACAGCAGGAAGAATATTGGATATTAGTATGCAAAATGATGGTGCGGCAGATTTGTTTCATTATAATTTTGCAGGACATTCGGGAACAATGTTTATTGATAAAAACAATGACGTTGTACAGATAGCGAACCGCAAAGAATATATACAAGCAAAATATGTACAAACAACTAATTCTTGGATAATAATGCGAATCAGGGGTTAAAAAATAAAATATAGGCAAGCAATAGCGAGTTTTCCGAAGCAGTGCAGCCATAAACCGTTAGAAGAACGGACTTTAGAGGCATTTTGAATGTTAGTTTTTTCAATAATCCAATTAAAAAACGCCTCAATCGGTTGACGGACTTTTGAAACGGCAGTAGAAAAAAGATTATTAGCGGCGAAATTACGCTGTTTAAGGCATTCAGACGTGTTTTTGACAATTTTAACAGGCGTAAAAAGGTCTAATTGAATATATTTTTCGCGCGGTTTGAAATAATCGCTGTCAATGTAAATTTTATCAGCAAATAGTTCTGTATCAGACAGTTCATCAAACCAGTTCTGCTCTCTTGGCACAGACAAATCATTTTCTGAGGCAGGCGAAAAATAGATTTTATTAGGAAAAGGCAGCGTTCCTTTTCTGCGAAAGGCAAGTAAATGCAATTTTAAACCGTAATAATACATATTTTTGGTTGCGCAAAACCCTTTGTCAGTGCAGTCGCGCGCCACTTTTGCAGTACGATTTCTGCCTTTGCAGGTAACGATTGGCAAACTGTCAATAATTTGGGTTTTAAGTTGAGCATTTTCAGGAATATTATTTGAAATAATATCAAGGACAATATCGTAAAATATTGGATATAAGACATTTAGTCGGTTATTAAATTGAGCATAAGAGGTCAAATTAGGAAAAAAATCGCCCAAATAATGTTTGGCAAAGTTGTAAATATCTTTGATTTTTGAGTATTTTTGATAATGCCCGACAAAAAAATATATCGCAACTGCCTCTTGGTCAGTGAATTGAGTGGGTTGGTTGTTGTTTGAGAGGCGAATAAATTTCCATTGTGGATTTTTGTCGAAATAATTACATACGAGTTCGTATGTTTGGATTAATTTAAGTTGCATTTCGTTTGACATATACAGTAGTTTTTTTGATTTTTAGACCTCTAAATTACTAAAAATCAGCGATATATGCAACTTTTTTAAGAAATTTTTACTAACAAAATAATATAGAAAAAGGGGCTTTTTAACCCCTGATTCGCATTAATAACAGATGGTGAGGGTTTTACATATTATTTTGGAAGCAAAGATAAAATAGGCATAAATTATTGTCCTCGAAGTGCAGATAATTATACCTTGGAAAAAGACCAAAATTTAATGAATAATAAATACAATATTTATAACTGGTCTGCTAATTTTTACAGTGAAACAAATGATTATGACGGTATGACAACTTCACTTTGGCAAATTGATGCTGTTGTTGCACCATCTGGAGAAACGGTAGAATTTGAATATGTAATAGAATTGTCCACATCGCCAATAAATGTAAATGAAGAAGTAAGCATTCCGCTTCCAGGCTCGGCGTCAAATCAAGTACAAAGAGGTATAACTTCAAATTATACTTATAGTTATTCTACAATGGCTCAAAATGTTTTGAAAAAAATTACTTTTCCAAATGGAGAAATTCTGTTTTCTACTTCCAACAGGCAGGATTTGGAAGCAGAAAATCATTTTGCAGATTTCAACTCTTTATATCCGAATTTTGTTACTCCCCAAAAATTAAAAAACATTTCCATTCGGAACAATACAGAAGAAATTTTGCATTACAATTTTGCATACTCATATTTAGGCAATACATCAAATTATAACACTTGCCGTTTAATGTTAGACAAAGTTGAAGAAATCGGTACAGGTAATTATGAATTTACCTATAATCGTGATTATTTGCCAAAAAAAAATTCTGCACAAACTGACTTTTGGGGATTTTACAATCGTTCAAAAGCCCCGAGAAAATGGGGTGAAAACGATGTAACAAACGAAATATATGAAGGCACATCTATTCCATTTTTAAGAATTAAAAACAACAATAATGAGTATTATCACAA
Organism: Prevotellaceae bacterium; assembly: GCA_031260925.1. Lineage (GTDB taxonomy): Bacteria > Bacteroidota > Bacteroidia > Bacteroidales > Paludibacteraceae > F0058. The sequence continues at coordinate 2,477 of JAISKN010000036.1, forward strand.
TGGGCGCGACAAATCGCCAAATCTATCTTTAATGCAAAATGGAATGTTGAGGTCGGTAAGATACCCGACAGGAGGAAAAACCGAATTTGTTTATGAGCCGCACGAATTTGCAAACAGTTTTAATTTTTCGGGCAGAAAAACATATTTAAAAAATCCTGTGCCACCGTGTATGGGTGCGACAAATGGATATTATCCTAATGGAATGCCTTGTACGCAAGCAAGTGATATTGCTCAGCCAATAAAAATTATAATTGAAGAGATAAGACAGGGTGGCGGTCAATCCACTTTTTCGGGAAGATTGGCAAATATAGAGGGGCAGTACGGAGTTCCGCCTAATGCTACTAATAATAACATTACTACTGTACATTATAAAATTACAAGGGAGAATTCTATTCCTTATTTATCAGGTATAAATTACTCTTTTCTGGGAAGTAATTTTGGGAAATTGAAACTTAAACCGTCATATCCATTAAACACTACGGAATCAATCGACATATATATTCCAAGACCTGCAATTTATAATGATGGTCAATTTGCCAACCCTGCCTCCACAACAGGAACATTTACAATGTCTTCCACTCAGCCGACAAAATATTTATCATTAGACATATATCCATTAGGTATAAGTAGTGAGACACCATCTTCTTACAACCCTAATTACGACACAATCATATATAATTTAGATGTTGAACTTACATATATTGAAAATAAATTAATTACACAAGGCGGCGGCTTGCGTATAAAAGAAATTATTGATAAAACAGAAGACGGTGCAGTTGCCTCAAAAAGAGTGTTCAAATATACCAAAGATGAGCAATCGTCTGGGCATCTTTTTATAAAACCGCTATATTATACAAGTTATGATTTTATGGAATGCCGTTATGATGGTGGAATAAATTTTTACAATGCTCCCTTTGTTATCGCTCGTTCAACACCTTTGGTTGATTTAACTCCTAAGAATATGGCATTGCCTGTAGGGTATTCCCAAGTTGAGGAACAAACAGTCGGCACTAATGAAACTGTAAAAAATGTTTATTATTTAAAAAATGACGAATATATTTATCCCGTGTATTCTTATGAACCAAATAAGAACACTCAATCTCCATTATATATCCCTAATGGCAGTGCGAATAATAATCCTAAAAACGATATTGTGCCAAACCAGCCTGCTATTGCGAATACAGGCAATGGGCTTGTTGAAAAAATACTTTCGTATGACAAAAACGATGCAGTTGTAAAAAAACAGGTTTTTGATTATTATAATGACATGAATAATGTCCCGTATCCTAACAATATTGAACGAAATTTTAAAAACATTGTAAAATATAAATTTTATACAGGATTAGATGCAATTCCTGTGCAAATGGGAAATATGGGGGGCATAATTGGAGATGGTGAATATCTACATTGGAGTATTGTTTGTAATAATGTTAATTTCCCAAGCACTATTTTTTTGTCGTATTACCTGCAAAGCGACTGGTGGCAATTAACAAAAAAAACAACTACAGAATATTTTGGCAACAAAAGCATAGAGCAGACAGTTGAGTATGGTTATGATGACAAGAATTACCTTGCAAACGAAGTCCGTATAGTTAATAGCGATGGACAGCAAATAAAACAAACAACAGAATACAATACTCAGGAAGAAAATAGCATTTTTGTGAATTTTCCTTTGAAACAGAGCAAATATATTGGTAATAATTTTGTAGAAGAAATTGTTTTTAATTATGGGTTTCACAACAATATGTTTTTAAAAAACTCTGTAAGCATTCGTAATAATAACGACCCTGCTAATTTTGAAAGCAGGCTGTTTTACCACAACTATGACGAACACGGCAATCCGCTCTATATAACCAAAGACGATGACAAAAAGATAGTCTGTCTTTGGGGTTATGGCAAGCAATATCCTGTGTATGAGTTGGTTAATGCGGAATATTCACAACTTGCAAATGTAGATTTGAGTATTTTAAAATTGCCAAATCCGACAGACGATGCTATAAAAGCATTTGCAGCGACACTCAAAATTGCTGCTCCTAATGCAATGATTACCACCTGCACCTACAAGCCGCTTGTTGGCGTAACCTCTATAACCGACCCGCGCGGCGTTACAACTTATTTCAGTTACGACACTGCGGGCAGATTGATAGACACATACATAATGAACGATGGAGTGATGGAGCATTTACAAAATTATGAATATCACTATATTGGAAACTAAAAACTAAGAGTTAAGAACTAAAAAATTTAAAACTAAAAAAATATGAAACACAGTATAATTTTAATCGGTATAATTTTAAGCAGTTTTTGCATAAATATTTCAGCACAAAATTCGCTTAAATTGGCAACTCTTGAGTCTGTTCAAGAGATAAAAATTGATGTAAATATCAAAAAAGGAGATATTGAAGATGACCCTGTTTCTGAAAAAGAAGAAATTGCGTTGCTTTTGAGCGAAATTGATATAGTTACAACCGAAATTCGTTCTTTGCTCAACCAGTACAACGGCGAATTTGATTTGTCATATTATGCGGTATCATTAAAAGATATTGAAAATATGATAAAGTACACATACGACCTTACTTTGCTTGATTGGCATTCGATTTTAGACCAGTTGCGTTCTGTCAAAACAAGTCTTTATTATAAGTTGTATAATCTTACTGCAACCGATGACAATGATGAAGATATTGACCGCAACTACATTCGTACTCGAACATTTACAACGTCTGCAACGAATCCTGAATATATTGACCAAATTCAGTATTTTGACGGACTTGGCAGACCAGACGAATTTGTGCAGCGCAAAATTACGCCAGACCAGAAAGATTTGATTTCTTTTCTTGAATATGACGATTTTGGGCGTGAGTTCAAGCAATGGCTGCCAACAAAATTTAATAAAGACGATGGAAAATTTGTTTCTTTGCAAAGTCTGTCTTCACGCGCAAATTTATTTCACGCCGACAGCCGACCTTTTGCAGAAAATATTTATGAAAATTCACCGCTCAACCGCGTTCTTGGACAAAAAGGCACAGGCGCCGCTTGGCAAAATCACCCGACAAACATTGCATATACCACAAACACAGCAACCGAAACGCCGTATTTTGAAGTTGTTGGCAATCAACTGAAACGAACGGGAAATTACGCTGCAAACACGCTCTACAAAACCGTTTCGGCAGATGAAGACGGCAAAACCGTAACCGAGTTTAAAAACAAACTTGGCAGAGTAGTAATGACAATGCAGGGCAATGACAACAGAACCTGTTATGTATATGACAACTACGGAAACCTGCGTTATGTGTTGCCTCCGCTTGCCGTTGATGTTCTTGGAAACGGCACTTTTGCAGACGGCAACTCTACACTTGCAGATTACGCTTATATTTATAAATATGATAAACGCAACAGACAGATTTATAAAAAACTGCCCGGCTGTGAGCCTGTTAGAATGCATTATGACAAATCAGACCGTATGGTTTTGTCGCAGGACGGCAACCAGAAAAATTACAGTGATAGAGATGAAAAATTGACTGCAACAATGTATGATGTTTTCGGCAGAGTGGTTTATACTGCCGAAATATTAGTTGGCAAAACCAGCGTTGAAGGGCTTACCTACAATGTTTCAAATACGATTATTACAACCGAATTAAATAACAAAAATAACGACAATCCTTTGGAAGATACAGGTTACTCAAAAGGATATTTTGCTTCTTATCCAATGAAAATTTTGAATGTCTATTATTACGACAACTACGATTTTTTATCTTTCCTTGATAATGATATTGCAGCCGAATTGTCATACGAAGATACGCAAGGCGAATTTGATAAAGTTTATGGTATATACATTGCTAATAATATGAATACTGCTGTCGCACCAAAAACAATTTTCAATATAATAGCAACAGGACTTTTAACAGGCACACGCTCATATCTTTTGGACAACTCAAATACTTTTTTGGCAGATGCAATTTATTACGACCACAAAAAGCAGGTAGTACAATCAAGAGCAACAAACTATATGCAAGGCTTTGATATTCAGTACAATAAATATAATTTTACTGGAACAACGGCAAAAACGCTAAAAAAACACAGTGCGTCCAACAATGCCGCGGTTAAAGAACTTTACACTTATACCTACGACCACGCAAACAGACTGACAAATACTGATTATCAACTTAATAATGACAGGGCTGTTACGCTTGCCCAAAATACTTACGATAATTTAAGCAGATTAACACAAAAGCAGCGGCATAATAATACTGATAATGAACAGTTTGCGTACAATATCAAAAATTGGACAACGACAATACAAAGCGGAAATTTTGAGGAAAATCTCGATTACACAGGATTGTTTAACGGCAATATTTATACAATGCAATGGGCAAATATAGACGGAAATTCATATACATATCAATTTGACTATGACGAACTTAACCGTTTGAATAGCGGTTATCTTCTTGGGTATCGACTACCGTCAAATAACGGCAGATTGCCTGGAATATTACGTTTAATGTTTCGCGAAGACTTTACTTACGACAAACACGGCAATATTGAAAACTTGCATCGTTACTCGCAAGGGGAAATTATGGACGATTTAACTTTGCATTACAACGGCAATCAACTTGAATATGTAGATGAAACAGTGCCAAATTCGCTTGATTACTACAAAAAAGAGTATAACAAAAACAGAGACGAGATAATGGAATATGATGATAACGGCAATCTAAAAATAGATTTGGACAGAAAAATTTGGAAAATTGAATATAATATTCTAAATTTGCCGTCTCGAATTTTATTTAAAGGCGGACACCAGATAAACAATATTTATGCTGCTGACGGACGAAAACTCGAAAGTATTTATATAACACAGGTAACGGAAAATATCAACCCGCTCGAGATGACAATACGGGATGAGCGAAATATAAGCGAAATTGCGGGTACATATTACGTTGGAAATATAGAGTACGAATATATTGATGTCGGACAAAGATACGCCCCACAACTGTCGCGAATTGCAAATGCAGAAGGATATGTAGCAAATAAAAAGTATTATTATTACAGGCGCGACCATCTCGGCAATAACCGCGAAGTGTGGAACGCCACGCAAAACCGCACCGAGCAAATAACAAACTACTATCCAAGCGGACTGCCGTGGAAAACGACACAAGACGAAAACCCTGATTTGCAAAAGTACAAATACAATGGAAAGGAGTTTATAGAGGATTATGGGTTAGATATGTATGATTATGGGGCGCGTGGGTATTATGCGGCGATTGGGCGTTTTACGAGTGTTGACCCGCTGGCTGAAATATATTACCCAATTACTCCGTATGCCTACTGCTCTAATGACCCTATAAACCGCATTGACCCTGATGGTAACGCTGATTTTTATCTTCCTAATGGGGTATGGCAACGCAGTGATGGCGTTAATGACAACAAAATATATGAGATAATGCCCGTTTCTATAATTCCTATTGACCAATCTATGGAGGGAATAAAAGTCAAAGATATAATTACATTTGTTGGTTATGCTGCTGATGTTAAAATAACTTTTACAGGACAAGCAAATGTAGATGACAATAATAAATCAGAAGGACAACTTAATGTTATTCAGGTTGCTGGTAATGGAAAAGAATATACAAGAATGAGTGTAACCGCAGTTGCGGGACCTTATGGAAATGGCTCGCTTGAAAATGGCGATTATGATGCAAGTAACCCGCACAAGTCATCTACAAAGGGTTATGTAAGAGATGGTTTTGGTTTTGCTATTGATTTAACCCCTAACTTTGAAACAGGTAGAAGTGCATTGCAAATACACCCTGACCAAGCACCAGACGGAACATTAGGTTGTATCGGAATACAAGAAAACAAAAAAACACTAAAAAGTTTTTATGATTTCTTTAAACAATCTTATGAGCGTTTCGGAAATATCAACGTAAATGTAAATATTGAAAATAACCCAAACAACGATGGACTATAATTTATGAAAAATTTAATATCATTATTAATTATTATATGTGTTTTGTGTAGTTTTAATAAAAGTGGTGATAAAATTACTACCTGCAAAATTTTTGAACCTGATACAACAGTAAATAATGTTATTTTGCTTGAAAATGATGTGTCAATATCAAAAACTTTTGGTGATTTAATGAAATCATTGACAGGTTCTGAATTGCCTTCTGTTTATTTTTCTAATACTTTAAAAACTCAATATCTGAAATTAACTTTTTTCAATGGAAATAAGCGTAATTGTTTCAGCAGATTTGAAATTGGTTATATTGCAAATTTGCAAAATGTTAGAGTTGAAAACTCTTCAAATTTTGACAAGTTCTATTCTGAAAATGGAATAGTTTTAGGAATGCAAAAAAGCGAATTGTTAGAAAAAAAAGGGGAAAATTATGTCAAAACTTCTCAAAACGGAATTATACTATTAACTTATTCAATAGATGATTTTGATAAATCACAATTTTTAAAACGATATAATATGCCTCTTTATACAGCGGAATATTGGTTTAAAGACAATGTGTTAATCAAATTTGCTTATGGTTTTGAATACCCTTAAAGTGCGATTTACTTGCTTGCGCAGCCCGTACTTTGAAAATCAACCGCAGCCCGCAGAACTCAACCTTTGCGGGCTGCTTGTTTTCTCGTTGCTATTGTTGCGCCTCGCGTTGCTGCCCCCCGCCCAAAAATCGCCTGCGCAGTCAAACCCGCCCCACCGCCCAAACAAAACCAAGTTCCCGCCTTGCCGTTCCGTTCTACAAGTCAGCAGTTCGCCCACCACCGCCGAACATTGCCCCCACCCCCGCAGTCCCGCCGTTCCCGCCTGCCCTGTCGCAAGTTAGCCCTGCCCCTAATGTTGCCAAGTCCCCGCGCCCCGCAGAACAGCCCCCAAGTTTGCCGTCAGTTCCCGCCCAAGTCCGCCCAAAATCGCTTGCGCAGTCAAACCGCCCCGCTTGCTGTTCCCCGCTCGCCCCCCAAGTCAGCCACCTGCCACCCCTGCCGAACATTGCCCCCGCCCCGCAGTCCCGCCGGTCCCGCCTGCCCCAACGTTGCCAAGTTCCCACGCCCCGCAGAACAGCCCCCAAGTCAGCCGTCAGTTCCCGCCCAAGTCCGCCTGCAAAATGCCTGCACAGTCAAACACCCGCCGAACTGCCTCGAAACCCGCCCGCCCGCGAACTTTGCCCCGCCCCTAATTGCGCCTTTGAGCCAACTACCACCGCTCAAATAGCCCAAACAGCACCGCAAAACGCACATTTGGCGGCTTGCCGCCACTTTTTGCCGCCTTTTTTGCCGCCTGCGGCGGCTATTCTTTTTTTTGCTGCAAAGCAGCAAAATTTTTAA
>JAISKN010000037.1 GCA_031260925.1 Prevotellaceae bacterium
ATTGTTCATTATTCATTGTTACCGCCTGCACTTCTGACGGCGAATGCCGCAAAGATAGAGCGGTGAAACTCGGTGTGGATTTAAAACAAAACACTTGGAACGAAACAAGTGATAAATATATTGAGAGTAATTTGTCCTCTCCGATTACGGTTTTCGGCATTGGAAACGACTCTTTAATTGCTGATAATAAGGTATTTACCCAAACTCTGTTGCTGCCGTTAAAAAATTTTTCAGACTCGACAGAATTTGTTTTTCAAGTTCAAGACCAGACAGCAGATACTGTAAATTTTATCTACGAAAACGAAGATTATTTTCTCTCTTTTGAGTGTGGAAGTCTGGTTTTTCACACATTAAAAGAGGTAAAATTTAGCCGTAATTATATTGATTCTGTGGTAGTTAAAAACGATTATGTAGCGATTGGCAACAGTTCCGCAAATATTAAAATTTATTTTAAAAACAGGTGAGAAACTGAGAACTAAGAGTTAAGAGTTAAGAATTAAGAAATAAGAGTTAAGAACTAAAAAATAAAAATCAGGTGTCATTCCCGCGCAGGCGGGAATCTCATTTGTAAATTGAAATAAAGAAATTCCAGCGCAGGCGGGAATAACAAGTTAGACAATGAAAAAATATTTTTCGATAATATTAATAACACTTTTTTGCATCAATACTTTTGCGCAAAACAATGATGAGCCTGAACGCGAAAAAGAGGTGAAAAGCAGTTACAAAGGCGTTGCTTATCGCGGTTTTTCGCTGCACGCCGATATTGCAGCACCGATTATGGAAAAATTGATATTGAAAAATGCGTTAGCCTTTGAAATTCAGGCAGATGTAAATCTTTATGACAAAATTTTTCCAATTTTTGAAGTCGGTTTCGGCACAATCAATTCAACGTTAAATAATGGCAGTTCGTACAAAACTGCCTCGCCGTTTTTCCGTATCGGCTTGAATTACAGCCTTTTAAAAAATATAAATAAAGACGGCACGCCGAAAATTATTCATTCCTATCCGTTTCTTGGTTTGCGCTACGGCTTTAATATTTTGCCGTATCAGATTGATAATGTGCAGATTAATTCAGATTATTGGGGCGAAACCCAAATGGTGAATTTCGGCGAAAAAGCAGTTTTTGCAGGCTGGGGCGAAATTGTTGGCGGCGTGCGAATTGACATCAAAAACGGTTTCACAATGGGTTGGAGTGTGCGGGCAAAAATGCTGTTCCACGCCTCGAAAAACAAGACGCAACTTTGGTACGTTTCAGGTTACGGCTTGACTTCAGGTTCAAATTTCAGTTTCAACTACACAATCGGTTATACATTTAAGACGAAAGCAGAAAAGGAAAAAGCAAACACAATTAAAAAGTAATTTATTAAAACCACGAACTACACAAACAACACGAACAATTTATATAATGCGATAAAATTATTAATGTAATACTTTGCGTCTTCGTGTCTTCGCGCCTTTGCGTTCAAAATATATTTCTTAACGCAAAGCCGGAAAGTCGGAAAGCCGCAAAGAAAATATAACATTATTTATACTATGTTCGAGAAGTTGGTGAGGTTTGTGGTTAAAAAAAAATAAAAAATGATAAAAAAGTATCTTATTGTAATAATTTTAATATTAAATATAACCGTCTCTTTTGCCCAAAATAAGCGCGAAATGCGCGCCGTTTGGGTGGCGACTGTGGCAAATATTGATTGGAGTCCGAAAGATGTTTTTGACGTTTATTCTCAAAAAAAAGCAATGCTGCGAATGTTGGATACGCTCGAAAGCCTGAAAATCAACGCATTAATTTTTCAAGTTCGCCCTACCGCTGACGCTTTTTATTACTCGGAAATTGAATTGTGGTCGCGGTTTCTCACTGGCACACAGGGAGTTGCGCCAACTCCGTTTTACGACCCGCTCGCGTTTGTAGTCGAAGAGGCGCACCGCCGAAATATCGAGGTGCATATTTGGCTAAATCCTTACCGCGTTTTAAATGCCAACGACACTACTCTACTCTCTGCCAATCATCTGTTTTACAAAAATCGCAAACTTTTTATAAAATACGGCGACAAATATTATTTTAACCCCGCTTTGCAGCAAACGCGCGAACATCTTGTAAAAGTGGTCGCAGATTTGGTTTCGCGCTACGATATTCAGGCTGTTCATCTTGACGATTATTTTTATCCTTACCCTGTGAGCGGCGAGCAATTCCCTGATAATGAGGACTTTAAAAACGACCCGCACGGTTTTACCAATAAAAACGACTGGCGGCGCGACAATGTAAATCTCGCAATTTCATTGCTTTCGGATACGATAAAAAAAATCAAGCCTTGGGTAGAATTTGGCATCAGCCCGTTCGGCATTTGGCGCAACAAAAGCCGCGACCCAAAAGGCTCTGACACAAAGGCGCTCTCAAATTATGACGACCTCTACGCCGATATATTATTGTGGCTAAAAGAGGGAAAAATTGATTATGTGATGCCTCAACTTTATTGGGAAATTGGGCATAAGTCGGCTGATTATCAAACACTTGCGGAGTGGTGGAGTAAAAATTCTTTCGGCAAAAATCTTTATATCGGGCTTTTTGCATCGGGGCTTGCGCAGCATACTTCTTCGTCTGCTTGGCGCAAAGGCAACGAACTTGTCCGACAACTGAATTTGAACAAAAAATACCCGAAAATTCAAGGCGTTGGCTTATATAGCGCAGTGGCGTTAATGGAAAATCGCGGCGGAATTTGCGACAGCCTCAAAAACAGTTTTTTCAAAAATTACGCGCTTGTACCTGAAAATATTTCTACTGCCGAAAAAACGCAAGCCCCTGAAAACATCACTGTTAAAAAAAATTCGGGCAGAGTTTGGCTCTATTGGGACACGCCCGCCGACAGTTCCGCTAACTATTTTGTGGTTTATTTTGCAGAAAAAAAACGCCCTAATATAAATAATTCTGAAAATATTTTAGCCGTAACTCACGATAATTGCATTGATATTACCAATTTTTATTACGAAAAACGGCAAAAAGACGTGCGTTTTATACTGACTTCGGTCAATCGTTACAAAAAAGAGAGCGAGCCAAGTGAAATGGTGAAAATGAAATGAAGATTTAGTTTATAGTTTGTAGTCATTAGTTTATAGTATTCGGAGAAATATTACTCGACATAAAATCAGGAAGTTACGATGAGCCGTACCAATTTAGTGGGAAAGAACAAGACCAAGAGAGCGGACTGTACTATTTTAATGCAAGATACTACGCTGGTGCTGCAAATGACGGCTTACCGCCCATATTTATAACTACCGACCCGATGTGGTGGAAAAGACCGCATTTAACACCTTATGCGTATTGTTCTAATAATCCAGTCAATCGCATAGACCCCGATGGAATGGACGATTACGAAATTAACAGCACAGGAAAAGTTGTAAATCGTATAGAAAACACAGAAAGAGATGCTTTCTTTATGGTTGATAAAAAAGGCAACAGAATTGAAGGTAAGGAATTGACGTTTGACTATGGAACTGTGGAAAATTTCCAATCGCAGTATTCTGACGAAGCAAAAACAACTTTCGATTGGTACAATGTCAGGGGCGATGATAATGGGAAACAACTTTTTGAGTTCTTTGCCAACAATACAACGGTAGAATTTAGTCAGTTGCAGTTAGGGCAAAAAGGCGATAATGGACTAAACATTATTTCTACTTCACACGAAAAAAGCACAGAGAGAAGTGTTAATTTTTTGTTGGATAATAAGTATAAATTTGGTTACACCATTAGGGGACACAATCATAATCACCCAAGCAATACTCCGTATCCTTCGGGGTTAGATACAAGAGGAAGTGATATAGGTTTTTCTAATTATCTAACTAACATTTCTCTAAACAATGGCAGTGGTATTCCTTCTTTCAATATTTATCTACCAAAAACAGGAAAATACGTTAATTACAATCGAAATTCTACGCTCTCTAATTTTCCTGCTGCTATGCCAGCATATACTTTACCTGAACTAATTGTTACACCACGAAGATAAAGAAAGGAGGTTGATATGAAAAAAATAGTTTTGTATATTGTAATTCTCATAATATCAGTTAATTGTATGGGACAAAATAAAACATTAACATTCAATCTGCAACAGATTGAATTTAGGGATAAAATGCTTACAAAAACGCTGTTTGATATATCTAAATCAGAGCCAGATTGCTTTAAGAAAAATGGTTTTTATATTTTAGATTTCTTTCAATCAAGTTTGTCAAGTGGTGAGTATTATTTATCAATAAGAGAGTTTATAGTTGATGATAAAACGCCAAGTTCAATCGCTTATTATGTGGTTATCAACAATATAGTTTTCTTTGTTTCTAACAAAGTTTCTGTTGAGATATTTAATGTTTTGCCGTCAAAAAAAGAGTTTGTTTTCAAACAAAAAGAAATTCCGTATTCAGTTGGCGGAGATTATAATTTTCTAATTTGGAGAATGTCAAGTGGCTATTATGCCGTCCTTTTGAAAAGTTGTGCAGAATAATTTTTGCCATTCCCCCGCTACCGCCGATTTGTAATCGGAGTGTAGAAAAACAATCACAGCCCGCAGAGTTCAACTTTTTCGGGCTGCTTGTTTTCTCGTTGCTGTCGTTGCGCCTCGCGTTGCAGCCACCCGCCCAAAAATCGCCTGCGCAGTCAAACCCGCCCCGCTTGCTGTTCCCCGCTCGCCCCCCAAGTCAGCCACCTGCCCACCCCTGCCAAACATTGCCCCCGCCCCCGCAGTCCCGCCGTTCCCGCCTGCCCTGTCGCAAGTCCGCCCCGCCCTAACGTTGCCAAGTTCCCGCCCTGCCGAACTACGCCCCAAAGTCAGCCAAAACCCGCCCGCCCGCGAACTTTGCCACTGCCCTAATTGCGCCTTTGAGCCAACTACTAACGCTGAAATAGCCCAAACAGCACCGCAAAACGCACATTTGGCGGCTTGCCGCCACTTTTTGCCGCCTTTTTTGCCGCCTGCGGCGGCTATTCTTTTTTTTGCTGCAAAGCAGCAAAATTTTTAA
>JAISKN010000091.1 GCA_031260925.1 Prevotellaceae bacterium
GCATATTGAGAAAGCAGTTTGCCTATATTTTCTGTGCCGAGTGTTAGCGGCGCGTTTGTTTCGTTCATTTTTCAAAATTTAAACTTGCAAAGTTACATTTTTTTTGTAATATCACAAAAATCTTGCAGCGCGCAGATGCCGCTGATTTTGACAGATAAACGCAGATAATTAAAATATTTATTATCTGCGTTTTATCTAATTTATTGTTAGTAAAAATCTGCGTAAATCCGTCTAATCAGCGTCATTTGCGTGCTTTTGAGACAACTTCTTCTGTGCGCTTTTTGGACAGTTTTTTTAGTGATTCCGAAGCGATTCGAACGCTTGACCCACAGCTTAGAAGCCGATGTATTTTATAGTGATATACAATTATTTATGAAATATTTGTAAGTTTTTAGTAACTTTTTAGTTTGCTAAATTCATTTATTAGTTCGTGTTCGTGCATAATTTTTAAATTATTACCTTCTGATATTAATTGCAAGGCGGTATGCATTTTAATGAGACCAGAAAATTCACCTACAATAAAAAAATCTGTTTTCTTTGATAAATTACGGGTAACCCTTGCACCAAGAGATTTTAGTTTTAATGCTAATTTTTCTCTTGGATAGTAATCTTCAAATATGCCTGCAATAACACAAGTTTTTTTATAAAAAATACTCTCATTTGCCATACAATTTTTATTTTTTTATACCAATATTATCTATAATACTTTGTAAAAAAATACTTATCTCTTGTTGCTTAATTTTATCACCAAAAATGCTACTCATTTTATCCATAATAGGTAACATACTAACAAGATATTCAAAATCTAAAATTATATCTTGTTTATGACAAGATATTAAAGAATCTATCTTATTAATTATATCAATAATCATTTCTTCATTATATAGTAAATAATTTACATCATCTGACGACTGTTTATATATAAATTCTAAATTCTTCCATAAAATATGAAAACAAGAATTGTACGCTTGAGATGCCTTTAATGACATCGCAATATCAATCATTATTTTTCTTATATAAGTTTCATTTTTTTGTATATTATATTTTATTTTTTCCTTAAATTTTTTATCTAATTCACCAACTCTATCTTCAAATTTTTTTTCAATGTCTTTTACCTGTAAATAGTTACTTACCACGATAAAAGTAGCAAGAATACCAACAAAGCCGAGAATAATTGCCGTTGATACAACTTCAACATTCCATTTTATATCAGCAACAATAAAAATTGATGCAATAGATAAACCGATTGCAATAATACAAGGCAGCCAAAACCAATAAACCCATTTTGGTGTTTTTTGAGCATTGGTATTATTTTCATTGCATAAAATATTAGCACCTATTATATTACTATGTATAATGTCGCCTGTCTGTTGATTATTTAACATTTTTTGCTCAAATTTTCAATAATTAATACTAACTTTTCTATTGTTTCTGATTGTTTTTTTATTGTTTCTTGATAGTTTTGAATACTGTTTTGAACATCTTTTTCAGGTACTTTAAAAGAATTGTTGCTGCCAAAAACATTTACTCCAACAGCAGTAGAATTTTCAATATTTCCTACTTGCTGATTATTCTCTATTTTTTGCATTTCACCACGTCCAGTTACAAGCCAATCGGTATTAATTTCTGGATATTTATTAATAATTTTTTCTACTACATCAACAGATGGTATGCGCCCCTTTGTGTAGTTAAACAATGTTTGTTGTGATATGCCGATTTTTTCAGCAAAAGCATTATTGGAAAGCCCTAATTGCCTGATTATTAGTATCAGTCTGTCTGTAATCGTGGTTTTCATAGTAATTATATTTGTTAATTAAAATTAAATATATATAATTTATATTATATTTATAACCCTATTTGTTGTTATTATAAATAAATGTTGTATCTTTGCGCCGTGATTTTAATCAATCACAAAAAAAAGTTGTGTCTCTGCGAAGAGATTTCAATTGCAAGCGAAATTTTAATTTGCAAAGATACAATTTTTTTTAAAAAAAATACAATGTCCGCAAAACATAAATTTTTCACTAATTTTTTTAGTAGAAACTCTAATTTGAAGAATGCGGACTCTGAAAATTAGAGTTTTTACTTTTTTGACAATAAAATACTTTATATATCATTTTACCTTGAACTGTTTTGTTGGGAAACACGGCAGTTTTTAAATCAAAAATTAATTAAAAAAATATATGGAATACATTATTTCTGACAGAGATTTGCAAAAAATACTTGATAATGAGCGCGAAGCGACTGTGATAACAACTCTTGCACTGCTCGGTATCAAGCCAGACAGAGTGAGCGAAAACAAAGCGCGGAAAATTGTTGGTGGCAGAGCAAAGTTAGAAACCTGTAAGAAAGAAGGAATAATAAAAGGAATAACAAATGGTAAGGGCAAAACATCAACAATTTTATACCCCTATGCGCAACTAATGACTATCAGAAATTCAGACAAAATTACTATTTATAAATCAAATAATTAATAATCAATCTTATGAAAAACCGTAAAAAAGGCAATAAGAATCAACCCCAAACTCTATTTGATTTAGAGCATATAAGGTTGCGTAACGGCAGATTTGCAACAGGCAGCGAAAGCGCAGTTGATTTATGGAAAACCCGCGCATTGCTCGCGGAACAGAGAAATCAGTCCTACAGCGAATTGCTGATACGGTTCAACGATTATTTTACAAAATGTGCTACTTTAACTACAGAAAATCGGCAACTTAAAGACAAAATACAAAAAATGAAAAATTGTTTGATTTATGAAAATCTTATATAATATGAATTAAAAATCAATCTTTTATTTATTTAATAAATCAAATAATTATGGAAATTAAAAAAATTACAGCAAAAACTATTGCAGCAATCATTTCGGCAAAAATAAAGGAAGATGCCGATGATATTGCTGAAAAAATTGTGGCAGATGCCAAAATGAATGAATTAGATTTTCAAACTCTTGTAAAAAAATACTTGTTGAATGAAATTCCTGACAAAATTGACTTTAAAACATTTGCTCAAGGCGCATTTGACCAAATGAAAGATGCCGAAAAACTTTTAGAGTTTAGAGTAAGTATTACTTCAGATTGGGAAAAATGCGATGATGTTTTCAAATGTACAGAAAACAACAATTTTCAAATTTATGCGAAAATTGACCATATCGAAGATGAAAAATATAAATGGAATAAAACCATTTTTGAATCTGGCAATATAGTACAAAATGTATATGAAAGTTTTAGAATTCAATATCAGAGTTATATTGATAAAATCAATAATAAAGAAACAGAAGTAATTTTATAATATTTTAAAAATCAAATAATTATTATGATTACAAAAGAATTATCAAACTTATTAAAACAAAACGGCTATATCTCTACTGGCGAGGCAAAGCCGCAAAACAGCGAAGAAACGGATTTACAACATAAATATCTATGTATATCCGACAATGGCAATTCCATTATTTGCACTTTCAGAAACAACAGGTTTTGGTCACCTGCATTTTCAGAAATGAATAACATTGAATTTTTTAAACCATTATTAACAGCAATATGATAGATGAAATAAATGGCATAGACCAATACACAGAAGTAGAAAATTATTTGAAAACAGTAAAAACTGTATCAAGTAGAGAATTACAATTAAAATTTGAAAAAGGTTATAATTGGGCTTGGAAACAACTCGAATATTTTAAAAATGTCGGAATGATAACATTAGATGATGTTTATGGAAATTACTCAGTTAATATTTAAAAAATGGAAACAATAATTGAAAAACTAAAGAAAATCAAAACACTTGCAGAACAGGGTTTCAGCGGCGAAATGCAGGCGGCAAAAATCACGTTGGAACGGTTGCTAAAAAAGTACAATTTGACTGTCGAAGATTTGTCTAACGAAGTCAAAAAGCAACGTTACTTTATTGCCAAAATTGAAAATGATAGAGTGCTTTTAATTTTATGCAGTTATAAAATTATAGGTCTCAGAACAAGTGAATTGTATAATTACAAAGGTGAGCCGAATAAATTCTATATTGATTTGACTGATTATGAATTCGCCGAATTTTCGGAATTATTATATTGGCATAAAATAAATATGAAAAAAGAGTTCAATCAGTTTGTGATTGACTTTAGAAAAGCATATCAGTACAAACATAATTTGTATTGTAGCGACAAAATTCCTGAAGACAGAGAACAGAAATTATCATTAGGTGAAATAGAAAGAATTATAAAAATTTCATCTGAAATGCAAGATGTAAAATATTTAAAAGCGATAGAACAATGAAAAAACTAATCAATATAATCGGCGTAATAGTTTTGCTCGGCATTCTGATAAAATTGAGCAGCGTGTTTGTGTTTTTGTTTCAAAAACTCGACAATGGGTTTATTTTGGCAGAAATTACGGGCGCAACTTTCGCTGCCGCAAGCATTTATTTTGTTGTGAAAATAGAGAGTAAATGGTTAAAAATTACAATGGTTGCGCTTGATGTACTGACAATTTTATACTATTATCTGCACCAACAACTGAAATTTCCAATCGAATACGCATCGGTAATTGTGGCAGCATATAGCGGATTGATAGTGTTTTTTCTTGGAAAAATCGTTTCCGAACAAATCAATAGCGCAAACGCATCGGAAACGGAACAGTTACGAAATGAGTTAAATCGGTTACGAATCGACAACGACATTTCACATCTCGAAACCGAAATAAAACGCGCTCAACGCCGCGTGTCTGAAAGCACAGGCGAAACCAAACAGCGCAATGAGCAAAAATTAAAAGAATTGGAATCCAAACTTTATAAATTAAAAAACTAAAATTATGAATATCACGGAATTAACAATTAAGGCAGAGCAAATCTGCGTATTCAAAACATTTGACAGTTGGGTAAATTACGCATCAAATTGGATTGGCGGTTATAACCCAAGATACAATGTTATAGTTTGTATTGACAAAAATGGCTATTTATGCGATATAGGAAAGCAATTTATGTTTGCACGGGATAATAAATTATTTCCTGTAACCGCTTACAGATTAATCAAAAATACAGAAAATTTATAAAAACAAAAGAATTATGTCAAAAGAAATATTTGCAGCAGCAAAATTATATGCTGCTAATAATTTACCTATAAATAGTGTAAATCAATATATGGCAGGGGAAAATGGTTTTATCGCAGGCGCGAAATGGGCGGAAAAAAAACTACTCAAAAAAACGCACTGGGTGAGTGTGAAAGAGCGGCTGCCAGAATTTTACAAAAAAGTTTTTGTAAAAATAAGAATAAAAGGCGATGAAGATTTCGAAGATTGTTATGATTATTCCGTTGCTAAAATTATTGATTCTAAAAAATTACAATGGGATGTGTATTTCGGAAACAATAAAATTACTCATTGGAAAGAAATAGAATAAAAAATATGAAAACTTGCAAAGGCGGAAGATTGTATGATGACGATGAAGTTATAAACTGTAAAGAATGTGCAATGGCTTGCAGCGGTTGCATCGAAATGGTTATAAATCTCGGCTATCAAGATTATTACGAATTATGCCATTTGATAACTCTCCCGCAGAATTTATCTAAATCGTACAGGAAAATTTTTGACAAAAAATGCAGAAACAGGCAGTCGCTTTACTTTTGCGGACATTGCGAAGAAAAATATAGATTAAAATTTGAATATTAAATATTAAGATAATAATACTTAAATATCTGTAAATCAGCGCATTATATTTGCACGTTTAAAATAATTTATCGTACTTTGCAGTACAATTAACTAATTGATTAACAGCAAATTATAATAAAATTATGAAAACGAAAAACGAAATAAAAATAGGCGACAAAATCACTTACGAACAGCAAATTATGTTCAAAGGAATAGAAACAATAACTGCCAAAGTTGTAGCAATAGGTTATACAACGATGCTGCTTGACAATGGAAAAGAACTATATATTTTTTAAATGGAATTAAACAAGATATATAACTGCGATTGCCTGTCGGGATTGAAAACGTTGCCCGACAATTCAATAGATTGTTGCGTAACTTCGCCGCCGTACTACGCGCTGCGCGATTATGGTTGCGATGGTCAAATCGGACTTGAGCCAACGCCCGAACTCTACATAGAAAAACTTGCGGAAGTTTTTGAGGAAGTGCGCCGCGTTCTTAAACCCGATGGCACGCTTTGGTTAAATATCGGCGATTCCTACGCAGGCAGTTTAAAAGGAAAAGGCAGCAATTCCGAAAAATATATGCAACCCGCAGCAAGCAATATCGGCGACATCATTACAACCTATAACCTGTCGAATTATAAAAATAAGGATTTAATTGGCATTCCATTTATGTTGGCTTTTGCGTTGCGGTCCCAAGGGTGGTATCTGCGGCAGGACATCATTTGGGCAAAGCCAAACCCGATGCCCGAAAGCGTTACCGACAGATGTACTAAATCGCACGAATATATTTTTCTACTCACAAAGTCGGCAAATTACTATTTTGACAACAAAGCCATTGAGGAACTTGCAGCGTATGACGGCAGGCACAATCTCAACCGCTACGGCTCGGATAAATACCGCACAGGCGACACCGGGCTTCAGCAGCAAAATATCAATGTCAAAACTACTGAACGTTGGCGCACCAACGACAGCGGCAATTTTGTTCGCAATAAGCGCGATGTTTGGTTTGTGCCGACAAAGCCAATGAAAGAGGCGCACTTCGCGGCATTTCCACAAGCATTAATAAAAGATTGTATTTTGGCAGGTTGCCCCGAAAACGGCATCGTGCTTGACTGTTTTATGGGCAGCGGGACCACGGCGGTTGTCGCTCGCAAATTTTATCGAAACTATATCGGGATTGAACTCAATCCCAAATATATAAAAATTGCAGAAAAGCGTCTGAATAACGAATTAGGAATGTTTTTATAACTAAAAAATAAAATAATATGGAAAATTTAAAAATTAACAGAACTTTTAATGGCACAATTATTCACAGCGAAAAAACGCTGTTTGCCGCCTCGCTTGTCGGCAGAGAAGTCAATATTTTTACCGATGCCGAAATACCTGCCTCGCTGATTGACGATTTAGACAACAGCGGAATTGTAAAAGTTATCGAATTAGACAGAAAAAAAGGATTTATTAATATGCAAAAAAAGGATTTTTTTTGTGTAGATAAATTTGAAAAAATTGTATTATTTATTTTTGAAAAATATTCGTTATGACAGAAAAATATAATAGTCAAAACCGTTGGACTGCCGATGAAAAAAAGTTTGTGTTCGACAATATCGGCAAAATGACTTACGAAGATATTGCCGTAAAACTGCAAAAATCAGAAATGGCATTGCGAATTTTTCTACACAGGCACAGAACTAACCCAAGAACTGTACTAAAAGATAATATCGTACTCAAAATTTTGCAGGAAAGGTTTGTGTATCCCGAATTTTTTATGCCCACACGAGAATTTTACAATAACGTAAAAATCGGGCAACGCCGTTGGTGGTTACTCTACAAAGGCGTAGAAAGAGCAAGAGATGAAGAATGCAATCGAATTATTGATTATTTGCAAGTTGATAGGAAAGAGTTTTTTGTAAAACTTCAATTAGAATTATTTTAATGGAAAAAATCAGTAGTCAAACAATCGACAGAATAAAATCGGTAGCCGACATAGTAGATGTTGTAGGCGATTTTGTCAATCTGCGCAAACGCGGCGTGAATTATGTCGGGCTATGTCCGTTTCACGAGGACAGAAGTCCGTCAATGTGCGTCAGTCGAGCAAAGCAGATGTATAAATGCTTTGCCTGCGGCGAGGGCGGCGATGTAATTACTTTTGTAATGAAAATCGAAAATCTGTCATATCCGCAGGCGTTGCATTGGTTGGCTAAAAAGTACCACATCGAAATCGAGCAGATAGAACTCACGACTGAAGAGCGCGAGGCGGATAAACAGCGTCAAAATCTGATTTTAATTAACGAACAGGCGCAGCGCATTTTTTCCGAAAATCTGAAATCAAATATCGAGCAGCAAAATTATCTCTGCAAAATACGAGGAATTGATGCTGATATTTTGAAAAAATACAGCGCGGGCTTTGCCGATGGCGGTAACCAATTATTGCAACGCTTAACTCAAAATCTTGGGCAAAATGCTGATAATCTTATACTTACAGGTGTTTGTGGAAAATCTGAAACTTCGGGCAAGCCGTATGATAAATTTCAAAACCGAATAACCTTTCCTTTCTACTCAATTTCGGGACAAATTATCGGTTTTACAGGCAGGGACATTCTCGGCAAAGAAAATACGGCAAAATATCTCAACACTGCCGAAACGCCGCTTTTTACCAAAGGCAAAAACTTTTTCGGACTTTTTCAGGCGAAAAATGCAATATGCAAAGCAAACGAGGCAATAATTGTCGAGGGACAATTTGACGTTTTAAGTATGGTGCAAAAAGGATTTCCGAATACTATCTGCGGCAGCGGCACTGCACTAACCGAAGAACAGGCAAAACTTATACATCGTTTCGCAGAACACGCAACGCTGATTTACGATGCAGATACAGCGGGTATAAATGCAAGTTTCAAAAACTGTAAAACGCTGCTGGCAAACAATATAAAGGTAAAACTTGTTGATTTGCCCGCAGGTGAAGACCCCGATACATTTGCGCAAAAAATGGACGCGGAAAATCTGAAAAAATATATTAAAAATCACGCAAAAACGCCTGTGCAATATTTTTTCAATCTTTGGAAAGAGGATTTGAATGATGCCTACAAAAAAGAAAATGCGCTGAATCAGATTTGCGATTTGATTTCTGCCGTACAGGAAAAAACTTTGAAAAAATCGTTTATTAACGAGGCGCAGGCATTTTTTAACGTTGATATTTCAGATATAATGGCAAAATTCAAAGTGCCTGTGAAAGTACCTGATGAGTGGAAAACAGGTTTTTACGGAATAGAAGAAGCGGAGGATTTATTGAAAACAGAACCGTTTGCAGATTTTATCTGCCATATAACATTTTCAACAGAATATTTTTATCAAAAAATTGGCGAAATACCAATAATATTGTGCGTTGGAGTGCCTTTAAAAACGCAAATTCAACAGTTAAGAGTGAAAATTAATTCGCTGCAAATTAATTCTTTAATAGATTTGACAGTCGGAAAAATAGAAAGCGACAGCATTCTTGCACTTAAAGAACTTTGGCGGCAGCGGTTTCATATAAAATATATTGACCTATGTGAAAATGAAATACTTTTTATTGATTACTACATCGAACTTTACTCTTTTTTCAAAACAAGTGAAGATAAATTAGAATTGCGGAAAATAGACGAAGCGATTATCTACGACAGATGCGTGGAAATGATGTCATTTGCCGAGCCGACAAAGCGTACTGTGAGTTTAAAAAATTGGCAGCAAAAATTAGACCTTCCAAATTCACAGGCACTTACTAATCTTTTGAAACCGTATCTTGCAAAAAACAAAGATAAGGCGGTGCTTGAAACACAACGCCTTGATGTAGAAGCCGACCTGTTTAACTTTGACCCTGAAAAAATACCTGAATATGTTTTAGAAGATGATTTAATGAGCAAAACTTACAGGCAATCGGGCTTTTATCCGCTGCTAAATGCACAAAAACTGCCTGTTGCATATATGTTTAAAAACCAAAATGGCGGCGGGCATACCTGCGTATCCGATTTTTATATGATACCACTTTTGCACGTCTATTCCAAAGACCAGCAGGCAAATAAACGCGTAATTCAGTTAAATCACTTATATATGCCAAAAACGAAATATGTCGAATGGCAAAGTTCAGTATTTGCAAATTTTGGCAAAGTACAGGAACGGTTGATTGACGAGGGCGCGTACAACTTTGAAGGCAACTTGCTGCAATTCAAAAAGATTTGGAAAGCAATGAGTTATAATTTTACAATATGTCAGGAACTGCGGGTATTCGGACAGCAGTCCGAAGAATTTTTTGCCTTCTCAAATGCGATTTTACACGAAATTGACGGCATCTATAAAGTTGAGCGAATGAATGAACTCGGAGTGGTAGCACACAGAGAACAGAATTATTATTCGCCTGCATTTTCAAATATCTACGCATCATCACGTCTTGAAAGCGACCCTTACGAACAGGATAGAAATCTTATTTTTAAAGAAATACACGGGAATGAGCAACTCTCTTTTGAGCAGTGGGCAAAATTAATGAACGATGTTTATAAAGTTAATGACAACGGCAAATGGGGGACATTGTTTGCCATACTTGCAGCGTTCCGCGATTATATCTACGACCATCGAAAATATTTTACTTCGTTATTTTTCATTGGTCCCACGGGGTCGGGTAAAACGCAAATAGCAGAGAGCATCAGAAACTTGTTTATGGACAGCAAAACGCCGTCATTCAATCTTAACACTGGCACAGACGCAGCGTTTTTTATGCTCTTGGAACGAATGCGAAACATAATCATTGTAATGGAAGAGTATAATGATAATACCATTTCTGCGGTAAAATTTCAGGGCTTGAAGTCAGCAACGCTTGACGGCGAAGGTAAAATTAAAGTAAAAGACGTTGCCAATAA
>JAISKN010000103.1 GCA_031260925.1 Prevotellaceae bacterium
TTCAAGCCATTGGATTACTCGTGCAACGCAGTAGGGGCAGGGCATACCCTGCCCCTACACCCCTCCCCCTACTGCCTAAACCGCAGGGAATAACCCGCACCCCCGACACTCCCCTCTCCAAATTGGAGAGGGGCAGGGGGTGAGGAAAAAAAGCATCAAACACCCCACCCCGACCCTCCCCGCAGGGGAGGGAGTGTGGCACTCTTCAAATCTTGTGCAAATTAGCAATGCAGGCACTCCCCTGCGGGGAGGGTCGGGGTGGGGTAAAAAAAACAAAGATTGGTGCAGGTTGGCTCTTGCACCAATCACAAAAAAACAAAAAATATGCAATGAATATTATTATGAAACGGTCTTGTTTTGCTTATGGGCTTCTAAAAATCTATTAACTACAATCCATTTATCGCGCCGTCAAGCCAAGTTACTCTCTGGTTAAGCCAAGATTGCATTTCGTTTATTTCTCCTGAATACGACCCTGTTACAATTCTGTTAGGCCAAATCCATAAATTGAGAATTGTCCATTTTTTGAAATTTTGCTGCTGCGCTTTGTCCATTTTGACAGAGCGTTGAGCAATAAAATTTTGCAAATCAATCACTTGGGATTTTTTCTCGTTCCACCGCTGTTTTACAAGATTTTTAAAATAGGCATCTTGAAAAAGTTGTTCAAACCAAGGCGAATATTTTACCCACCAGCCTGTTGAAAATTCGGCATCGGAATAATTATTGTTGCCGCAGCCCAAATCAAAGTCCCAGATTGGTCCGAGATAGATTTTTTGCGTTGCAGGATTATAATACAAAAACACGCTCAACGCAAATTTTGCATCAACATTTTTCACAATTTCATTTACCAAAAACCAGTCAATAAACGAATTTACATCAAGATATTGCCTGTAACCTGTTTGTTCATTTTTAAAATTCGATGAATATAAAACAGTTTCGGCATTCAAAATTCTGTTTTTAATAATATTGAAAAGCGTTTGTCCGTTTGTTGCTGTTGCATTTAAGTTTTCGTCAGGGTCAGAGCAGTTAAACCACACGTTGCCATAACGATTTGAGTGAAAATGAAACTCCTCGCCGTTTCGCCAGTCGCACTCAACAATAAAACCGCCGTTCGGGTTTGAGGTCGAAATTTCTTGAATATTTACACGATTATTGTCAATTTTTATCACTTCCGAAATCTGATAAACGCCGCGATATTCCTCATTCATATAAAGATTTACCTGCTCTGCGTGCGGATGCCAAGCCATATTATTGAAAATTTCGCCGAGTTTATAACCGACTTCGGTACGCAAAAGCGTTTTATCAGCAAAATTTGCAAGCAACGCCCAACGTTTGTGCGAGGGCATTCCCAAAACAGATTTTTTCGGTTGAAGTTTGAGCGAATAGGGTTTTTTGGGAAAGTCCCAAGTGCTGTTGCCGCGCCCTTTTATATCGGTTTCACCGCTTAAAATAAGGGTGTTGTCCTTGTCAAAAATTTCATATACTGCGCCCGAAAGCCAATTTTCGCGGTCAACGACAGGGCGGTTTTGAGTGTTGATTTTTATTGTCGGCAAGCCTGACTGATTGAGCGGAGTGTAATCTGTTTCCTCGTTTGTAATGCGATTTGCAGGCGGCTCTGGTATAGTATCAATTATCGGAATTGTGTCTTGCGGAATTGTGTCATTTGGAATTGTATCCTGCGGAATTGTATCACTTGGAATTGTATCAACAGGCGGGTCTTTTTTCTCAGGCGGATTGGGATTGTTGCAACTTGCAAATACGACAAAAAGCAACAGGAAAATGTAAATAAGACTGTTTGCGTGTTTCATTTTTTTAGACTTTTAAATAATGATTAATTTTTACGGTGCAAAGTTAATAAAAAAAATTTAAAAAACTTTTTGTATTGAAAAAATTTGTATATTTGCAGCGTGAATTTTTATTCAAATAAGTTCTTTGAAAATTCAATTTAAAGCGTTTATAGCAAACTATTTTCACCTTCTAATATCGCAAATTAGTTCCACGAAAATAGTAGCAACAAACGCCAACGCCTTTGTTTATGCTTTGTTGCATAAAAGGGCGTTGGTTCCGTTGCTTATTAGTGGAAAGGCATTTGCGATAGCCCGAAGGTTGATAATATACGGAAACAACGCTCTTTTTTAGATAATTTTTGTTGAAATTGACAAATTTTGTTTTAAGCAACCAAAGTATTAACAAAATCTTAAAAAATGTAAACAATCGGGCTTACAACCCAAAAATCAATACATCTAACAATATGCCGTATCATTTCGACCACAGGAAGAAATTCCCTATTAACAGTAGATTTCGAGCAACGCGAGAAATGACGAAAGATATTTTTAGAAATGTACTACAATAAAAACAGACAAAATTTCGTTTATAATACAAAAAGTTTAAAATAGTGCGGTTTATTAAATTTAGTATTAAAAAAAATTAAAAAAATTGTATTATGAGAAAATTTGTATTATTTGCGACTATTGTCGCAATGGGTTTATCGGCTTGCCAAAAAACCGAACTGGCGGTGGATAACAATCTGCCTGTAAAACAGAAAGCAACTTTTGCTCCTGTTAGTTCTAACATCAGAGTATTTAATACTGTTGATGAATTATCTGAGGAAATTGACAAAGTTTTGTCAATGCCTTTAACAGATTTGGTTAAGTATGAAACCTCTATCGGTTTTAATTCTTTCGGCAAACTTGCTGACTTGGCATATCAGGAGGTCGCTGCAAATGAGGATAGTTATAAAAGTGTTGCGGAAGTGCAGGCGGCAATACAACCGCATTCAGAGTATCTGCAACTGCTTGAGGACGAAACAGGTTATACCTGTGAAACAAAACTTTACAACAGTGCTTTAAAGTACATTGTCAATAATGAAAAAATGTATCAGATTAATGACACTTTGGCAAAGATTTTGGATAATGCAACCATTTTCACGCTTGTTGATAATTACGCAGAATTATTAACAATTGATGAAGGTAATGTGGTAAGTAAGAAAGGCACAAAAGGCTTTGATATTATTTTGAAGGGCGGCGGCTGGCCAGACTTGCCAGACTGGTTTTATGACCCCAGTTATTACCCTCTAATAAATCATCTTAACGACTACATTTATGAAAAAGACGTAGAAAGAATTAATGGTAGAGACCATAAATTAGAAGTGGAAGTTCGAATGCAACGTCTTACCAGCAATACAGAAGAACCTATGTGTTATTTGCATTCTCGTAGAAAAGGGATTGCTAATGGTGTTTATTGGTGGTTTGGAAGAAACATAAACTATGACTTGACAATTACAACTACACACGCTAATTATAATCAACAAGTACACGATGTCCCATATTATCTTCGACTTTATGTAAAAGGGACAACGAATAATACTTATGATTATTCAGAAAGTTTTATGAATGACCTTACTACTGGTACATTGCCTTATCTTACAGGCTTTGACAATGTATTTGTAAGGACAAGAGGACACGCAAGTTATTCTCCAAATCTGTATGTTAATTTTAATAAAAACTAATTAAAATGGTAAAGAAATTAATATTTGTAATATCATTGATTGTTGTTGTTGCATTTTCTGCCAACAGTCAAACTCTTACTGTTAAAGAGAGGTGGAATATCAAACTTGGCTATTCTGCATATAAAACATTTTGTTTAACTTCAAAATTTATTGAGTTTACTGATGACGAGAGTGGGTTGATGTATAAACGAAAATCAAATGTACGTTTAGAACTTAACTAC
>JAISKN010000154.1 GCA_031260925.1 Prevotellaceae bacterium
CCGATGTCCTGCGTCATATAAACCGAAGTGCCGTCAGTGCGCAGCAGCAGTTTTTCGTCAAGTCCGTCAGCCGTCAGGTCAGCCCAAACCGAGCCGTCAGGTTTTTTGTAGAAAATTCCGTTTTCCAAGCCGCGCTCAACTTCCTGTTTTCCAACAAGATAAGTGTCTGATTCATAATAAATTTTATCGAAATCAACGCCGAGTTTTTTATATGTTTCGTCAAAACCGTCATAAACCCAAGAGTTCATTTTTTGCCAAAGTTGGCGCGTTTCGGGGTCGTTGTTTTCCCACGCGAGCAGCATTTTTTGCGCCTCAAGAATTAACGGCGCAGATTTTTTTGCCTCTTCTTCCGATAATCCGCTGGCAATCAGTTCATTAATCTGTTTTTTATATTCTTTGTCAAAAATCACATAATATTTGCCAACCAAATGGTCGCCTTTCAAGCCCGAACTTTGCGGAGTTTCGCCATTGCCAAACAGTTTCCAAGCGAGCATCGACTTGCAGATATGAATTCCTCTATCATTTACAATATTGGTTTTCAGCACTTTCCAACCGTTTGCCTTCTGAATTTCGGCAATGCTGTGTCCGAGCAGATTGTTGCGAATATGCCCCAAATGCAGCGGTTTATTGGTGTTTGGCGACGAATATTCAATCATCATCAATTTTTGATTTACGATTGACGATTTACGATTTACGATTTCGCCGCTCACTTCGTTATTCAGCACTTCAACCCAATATGAATTTGCAATAACAAGATTTAAAAAGCCCTTGATTACGTTAAAACTTTCTATATTACCGCAATTTTTAACAATTTCGCTGCCGATTTCGTTGCCGATAATTTCGGGCGATTTGCCTGCGATTTTCGTAAAAGGAAAAGTTACGACCGTACAATCGCCTTCAAACTCTTTTTTTGTTTGCTGAATAACAACATTTTCCTGCAAAAAATCAGCATTATACAGATTTTTCACAGCATTGCAAACCGCTTGCGCTATTATTTTTTCCATATTTTTTATTTAAAATTTAAAATTTGTAATTTACAATTCACAATTTTATATTTTTCTCCTGTTTCGGGGCAAACTGCCTCGCCGTTTTCAAAATTCAACCTGTGTCCGTTTTTGCTGACCCAGCCGATTTGGCGGGCAGGGTTGCCGACAACGAGTGCGAACGGCGGCACGTCTTTTGTTATGACTGCGCCTGCGCCAATTAGCGCATACTCGCCGATTTCGTGTCCGCAGACGATGGTGGCATTTGCACCAACAGAACAGCCGCGTTTGAGCAGCGTTTTTCGGTATTCGTCTTTGCGGCTGACGTGGCTGCGCGGGTTAATGACGTTAGTAAAAACCATTGACGGTCCCAGAAAAACATCATCTTCGCAAATCACGCCGGTATAAACCGACACATTATTCTGAATTTTGACATTATTTCCAAGCACAACATCAGGCGAAATTACCACATTTTGCCCGATATTGCAGTCCTGCCCGATTGTGCAACCCGACATTATATGCGAAAAATGCCAAATTTTTGTCCCCTCGCCAATTTGACAATTTTCATCAACGTATGATGATTCGTGTTTAAAATACATATTATTTATGATTTTAGATTTACGATTTTAGATTTATGATTTTAGATTGAAGATTTTAGATTGAAGAAAAATCATTAATCGTAAAATTAAAAATCGTAAATTTGTAATGATTTATTTATGATTTTTTTTATTTACGATTTTAGATTGAAGATTTACGATTTTAGATTGAAGAAAAATCATAAATCGTAAATCTAAAATCGTAAATTCTTAATTATTTTTGGAAAAATTATAATTTGAAACTTGTGATTAAAAATTGCAATTATCAATCGTAAATCTAAAATCGTAAATTCTTAATGGCTTCTTGCTTTTTTAAAAATTATATTATAAAATGCCTTAAAAAAATAAATCAAGTCAGTTTTTATCGGCGATTTCAGATATTTATCAATATAGCATTCTTCCGAAATAAAAATTTCCTCCATCGTTTTCGGCAAATCGTAGTAGAGCGGAGGAATAAGTCCTGGCTTGGTTTTAATGCGTTTTTTCTGCAAATACGGCGGGTATGTGTTGAAAAACGCTTTACTCAACGGTCGTACTCCGACAATTTTAAGGTCGCCTTTCAACAAATTCCATATCATAGGCAGTTCATCAAGCCAAAATTTTCGGAAAATTTTTCCCCAAGCAGTAATTCTGATGTCGTCTTTTGCCTTGCCAATTTCATCTGTACCGCTTTTTTCGTAAATATATTTTTGAATGTACTCCGAATATGGAAACATCGTGCGCATTTTGTAGAAAAACGTTGTTTTGCCGTCTTTTCCAACGCGCGGCAACTTGATTATCAAGCCGTAGCGCTTGTTCTTTTGCTTCTGCGACAAACCTGTTCTGCGTGCAATTACCCACGAAATATTGTCTGCCGTAAATTCGTCAATGACCTCAAACCCGCAGTAATAAAGCCGTCCCAAAATTTCAACATTTGAAAAAACTCGCTTTTTTCCGCCTGTAATATCAAACCATAAACGGTTTGTTATAAATATTTTAGGTAGAATTCTTTTTTGAATAAAGAAAAATGTTTCAACAATTTGCCTGATAATCGGCGGATATTTTGTTCTGATTTTTTGATTAAACTGAGCGATTGATGTAAAGCAACAGCACAAAATTCCGTCATCGGGCAGTTTTTCGTTAATTTTAACAAAAAATCGGTTTATCCCGCGTATCTCATTCATTTTCACAATATTAACTATCGCGTCATAACGATAGTTCCGCATCATTTTAACATTTTCAAGCGATATATCAGCAATAATTTTTGTATTGGAACTTGATATATCAACAAATTTTGACAACATTTCAAATGAACTCTGTCCGCAATGTTCAACAATCGTTTCCTGAATATTTTTTAACTCTAAATCGCTGATTTGCTGAGATTTTTTAAGCACATTAACAGTCTCGCGTTTTTTAATTTTCGGATACGAAACATCAATACTTGCCGCATATCTGTAACCATAATACAAAAATACATTAATACAATTTAACACAATCATTAAAAAAACGGTTGTGGTTGCTACATATTTTGAATAAAGTTTAAAATCAATAACATCAAATACGATAGCAAAATAAATTGTGCCAAAAACTACAATCGAAACTTCGAGCAGCGAAATAAAATTGACGAGAATATCTATATCTTTATTATTTTTACGATAACGTTTTAGAATATAACTTATTGTAAACCAATAAATAAAGACTAAAGAAAACATCGTAACATAGTCCCATACTACAACCTTATCGTCAATAAGCCGCCAACTGATTACGATTATAACTGCACTCAACCACGCAATAAAATCGGTCATAATTTTATGCGATTGAGGTTTATAAAATAAACTTTTTAAGAATGATTGTAATTTTTTGCCCATTTTTAGAAAATAGATTACTTTTTTGCAGCGCAAAATGCAAAAGTAATAAAAAAACAGGGAAAAATTTAGTGTTTCTTTGAAAAAATATTAACAAAATAATTTAATGTAATACTTATCTGTGTGCTAAAAAAAGTTTTATGAGGTTTTTTAACGACTGAAAAACGAGTTCCTTTGTCCATTGAAAATTATTGTCTGTCCAGCGTTGCGGGTGTGTGGTAATCATAATTTTGTCTGGCAACTCATTGTTTTTCAGCGCGTTAATAATTTCAAAAGTGGTGCGAAAATGCAAATCAAAAGTAGATTTCACTTTGTCGCGCACGGAAAATCGTGCGCCGTTCCAACTTCTGCCTGTGTCGGTGAGGTAGAAAACTTTGTTAAAATCGACATCAAAATATGGCTCGCCGATAATGCCAAAATTGCGATAATTATACGATTTCCAAATATCTTTGTTGTCAATTTTTGAAGTCGGACTGCCGTGCATACAAATTGTGCGGACAGGGTAAAACTTGCGAAAATGCGCCAACTGCGTTTCAAAATGTGCAATCGCCTGAGTTTCATCGCCTTTGAAAAGCGACAAATCTTCGTAATGATAGCCAATTTCGTGTCCGAGAGCCGCTATCTGCTTGATAATGTGTGGTTTATCGCTCTGCGGCACAATGCGGAAATAGTAACTTGCACGAATGCCCAAACTATGCTCAATTTTCGCCGTTTCAAGCGAATTTTCGGCTTTCAAATCTACATCGTGGCGCAGAATTATGAAACGTAAGGTGTCATTCCAGCGAAGGCGGGAATCTCCTGCAATATCCTCATTTTCAGTGGATTCCCGCCTTCGCGGGAATGACAGGTTTATAAATCCTTCAAAAGTAACAAACTCATAATTTGCTAATTTTAAAGCAATTAAAAGTTTTTCGTATATTTTTAATGTGAAATCTTTCATTTGAAATTATATTGATAATCAGCATTTTGCAGCATTATTTTTTTGCTTTGAGGATAATTTTCGATAAACCAAGTTAGAAATTTGGCATAATCAATTTTTTCTGAAAGCATTTTTGCGCGGCGTGCTGCAAAAACTTTTTTGCGGTTTTGCATTGTAACCAATTCATTTACAGTAGAATAAAGACGTTCAACTTCGTTTGTTTTTATTCCAAAGCCGAGATGATAATGATTTTCCAATTCGTCTAAATAGCCAATTCTGCCTACAAAATCGTTGAAACGCACAAAAGGCACGCCGAGAACGCCCGCCTCCGCCGCCATTGTTTGACTGTCGCCGATGTAAATCTGCGCAAAAGCCATAACATCGTGCATATCAAGCGGATTTATTTTGATGCGGTATTGTTCAAATTGCGGCTCTAACTCCCGCTCTGACGTAATGTAAATATCGCCGTGAGGTTTCAGAATATCAATCAATTTCTGCGCAATTTCGGTGTTAATTCCCTGAATGCCTTTGTCGTGGTGCGCATTTAACTTTGCAAAACGCAGAATAAAATAGGGCTTTTCGGCTGAAAAATATTTTTCAACCACATTTTTATCTGGCGAAAAATGGTTTGGGTGCAAATAGGCAAGTTCGTGGTATGAGTTATATTTTACCGATTTTTTCTCCATTGTTCCGTTGTTGCAAACTTCGGGCGTGAGTAGAGTTTTAACAAATTTTCCAGCGATTTTTGAGAACATTGGCACAACCGCAGCATCATCTTCGCCTGTGTTTACCGAAGATTTCCGCAAGAGCCAACTGACGTGCGCTACTTCGGGCGTTGAACCTGTGAGCAAATCAATTTTATGTTTGATACAAAATTTCAAAATTCGCCAGTCTTTAACAATAATTTGCCTAAAAATATCAAATTTTGATTTTCGTTTGTCGTCTGGTAAAATGTTGTAATACAAAAGGTTAGCCGACTTCAACAAATCTTCTAAAATGTCTTTTGTTTTTATCAAAATAAAAACTTTATTGCCTGTTTCCTGCCAATTTTTAATCGCATTTTTATACAAATGAAAATGCGCAGGGTGCGAAAGTTGTACTAAAATGTTCATATTTTTTTATTTTGCAGAATAGCCGCCATCAACGATTAAATTTGTGCCTGTAATCCATTTTGCTGCATCAGAAAGCAGATAAATACAGGCGTTTGCAACATCTTTTGACTGTCCGTAACCCAATGGGTGCATTGCAAGTTTGGCTGTTTTATTTTCGTCAGAAAAATTTTCAAGCATTTTTCGAGTTATTTCAGTGTCTTGGATTTGCGCGGGAGAAACGGTGTTAAATCGTATTTTTTTGTCGGCATATTCCAATGCCAAAGCCTTTGCACCTGCTATTAACGCTCCTTTTGTAGCGCAATAAGACAAATGTGCAACTTCGCCCAAAATTCCCATTACCGAAGAGATAAAAACGAGGCTGCAACTGCTTTCAGCGTGATTTTTCTTTTTTGAAATATGTTTTGCAAATTCAAATGCCGAAATCACATTTACATCATACATTTGGTGGTAAATCTCAGGTTTCATCGTAATTGTCGGCGTGGTTAGTTCCATTCCTGCACAATGTATAAAGCCGTTTATTTTGCCATTTTCGCCTACAATTTTGTCAATTACTTTGTCAATTTCGGCAAAATCTGTTACATCAAAATCAATGATTTGGTGTTTTCCGCTTTTCATCAACGACAGAGTTTCTTCCAATTTTTCTCTGTTGCGGGCAATAATCGTAACGTTCGCACCTGCCTCGCTGCACAAAACGGCACATTGCCGCCCAATGCCAGACGATGCGCCTGTGATTATTATGTTTTTATTTTCTAATGAGAATTGTGAATTCATAATTTTTTATTTTATTGTCATTTCATCAAATAATTTTTGCCATTGTTTCACAATATTTTCTGGCGAAAATTTTTTACAACTTTCTAAACCATTTTTTGCAAGTCTTTCTCGCTTTTCCTGATTTTGCATTAATTCTACTAAACTTTCCGAATATTTTTTTATATCTTTTTTTTTGATAATTATACCATTTGTGTTGTGTTCAATTAAATCGTGCAAAGAAGTGAAACTATCGAAAACAACAGGTACTGCACCCATTTGTTGCGCTTCTAACAATGTCATCGGAAGTCCTTCACAAGCCGAAGTCATCACAAAAATTAAGGCGCGTTTGTAATACGCAAGCGGATTTTGCACGCCTTCAAAAGAATAGTTTGTAAGTTTCAATTTTTTTGCCTTGTTTTTTAACCATTCTGTATCTTCGCCACCGCCTACAATTACG
>JAISKN010000169.1 GCA_031260925.1 Prevotellaceae bacterium
ATCAACATCTTCCGAAAAACGCTCAATCACATTCCAACATTTGCTCAACGAAGTGCCACCCTTGAACGAGATATTCTCGGCATAAGGCAACTCAAACAATGCACGAAGTACGGCTGTAACCCACACATCTTTTTCAATAGCAACTTCGTTTAAACCAATTTTATTGCGAATTTGTCTGAAAATTTCTGCTCTTTCTTGTTCTGTTAATTGATTAAAATTCATAGTGTTAAAAGTATTTCCCGCACCCAAAGCGGCATTAATTTTATATCGTGTTCAAAGTCCTTTTTATCAACATTTTGAAAATGTGCTTTTATAATTTTCAATTCTTCTGGATAAATTTTTCCTTCGCCGATTTCGCGCATTGCCGACACAATCAGCATCAGCAATTTTGATTTATATTCAAACCGTTTTTGCTCCGAAGAATGTTTGAACAAAATACCGTGCCGACTGCCGTCAATTTTCACTCTACGAGGCGCACCTGTAGTTATATATACCACATTCATAGGGACTTGCGTGGAAAGATTTAGCAAATTCAGTGCTTGGTCGCCAATCGGAACAATGCGGGATTTATCTCTGCGGGCAATGGCTTTGGCTATGTCATCAATGGAAGGTTTGGGTGAAATAATCAATCCTTGAATATTTACATCTTTTTTAGGGTAATAATAAATGCCGTGCGCAGCCCGTTTGATAACACCTGATTTTTGCAGCCGTTGCAAAGTTTGCCTGACAGTTTCGGGCGAGCCAAAATCAGCAAAATCGTCCGCAAAAAATATTTTTCCACGTTCGCATTTTTTAATCTTGCTAAGTATTTTATTTTCAGTGCTTTGCATATACAAATATTGTTTATTTTTGTCACATATTTATGCTAAATATGTGACAGATTTTATGTTGCAAAATTACAAAAATATTTTAAAACAACAATATATGCAAAAAAAATGCAACAAATATTATTTTACTGCATTTTTTACTCAAAAACATCTTTTAGCATATCATTAAGTTGTTGATATTCAATTAGAAACGCATCGTGTCCGTGAATTGATTTTATTTCGTGATAGAACACATTTTGCTTGATTTTTTTCAGGTTTTCATAATCGCTTTTGGTGATATTTGCAGGGAAAAACAAATCGGTATCAATGGACACAAAGTGAATTTCTGACTGTATTTTTGAGGCGACTGCCAGAAAATCGCCGCGATTTTGCGTAATATCAATAGTGCGTAGCAGGTAATTCATTAATTTATAAGCAGATAGCGCAAATCTGCCCTCCAATTTTTCGCCGTGATGACAAAACCAACTCTCAATCTGAAAAAGGTCGGGGTTGTCGGGCTGCAAACCTCTGTCAAACCGTGCTTGCAGCGATTGGGGCGTGCGGTAGAGCAACATTCCGTGAATTCGGGCATCGAAAATCGGGTTTGCCGAGTTGTTCAAAATCCTGTCCTGCAAAAGAACGTGCGCAAGCAGCCAAGCCGTTGATTTCCAATCTGTTGCGATGGGAATGATTTTGCCGATTTTGTCATTTCTTTGCGCCGCCATTTCCCACGCTATTGCGCCGCCCAAACTGCTGCCAATAGCCGCAAAAATCTTGTCAATATGCAGATAATCAATGCCTTGCCAAAATATTTTAGCAATATCAAAAATTGTAAAATCTTTGTAGTTTTCGATTAAATTTTCATCATCGCAAAAGGCGTTTCCTGGAATATTAAACGCCAAAATGGTGAAATTTTGCGGATTAATTGCGCCGTTTTCGCCGATAAGTTCGTTCCACCAGCCGTTTTTGCCGATTACATTTGAGTTGCCTGTCAATGCGTGATTAACCAGCACCACAGGCGCAGTCCCCAATTCGCAGCCAAAAATCTGATACGATAAAATCAGATTTTGCGGTTGCTTTGCATTTTTTGCAAGATAATTTTCTATGATAATTTTTTGTAAATCAGACATTTTTTGGAGTTTTACTATGAATTCACGAATTAAATACGAATTTAACTTTGAACTTGGTGTGTTTTAAATTATTTTAGTTGCAAAATTAGTAAAAAATGGTAAATTGTCAATTTGTAAATAGTAAATTGTTTAGTGCCTGTTCCAAAATTTTGCGCGGCACAGCAATATTCATACGCATAAACCCTTCGCCGCCAGAGCCGAACATTTCGCCGTCATTGAGGGCAAGTTTTGCTTTTTTAACGAAAAAATCGACTAACTCTGCGTGGTTTAAGCCGAGTTCGCGGCAATCGAGCCAAACCAAAAACGATGCTTGCGGCTTCATCATTTTAATCTTCGGAAATTCTTTTTGTAAAAAACTTTCCACAAAATTTATGTTATCTTCAAGATAATCAGTTAGTTGCGTGAGATAATCGCCGCAAAAGTTGTACGCTGTTTCGGCGGCAATAATCGAAAAAATTGTCGGCTCATTCAATTCGTTAGCAATCAGAAAGTTATAAAATTTCTCACGCAGTTTTTCATTCGGAACAACCGAAAACGAACTCACAATACCCGCGATATTGAACGTTTTTGACGGCGATTGAAAAGTGATTGAATTGTTTTTTGCAACATCGGAAACGGCAGCAAATGGGTGAAATCTGTTGCCGAAAAGCGTTAAATCGGCGTGAATTTCGTCAGAAATCACCAAAATTTTGTGCTTTTGGCAAATTTCGGCAAGTTTTTGCAGCGTTTGTTTTTCCCAAACTTTTCCGCTCGGATTTTGCGGATTGCTCAAAATGAGTATTTTACATTTTTCGTCAATAATTTTTTCGAGATTAGAAAAATCCATTTCATACTGATTATCAACAAGTTTCAACGGATTTTCAACCATAATACGCTCATTTTTTTCAACCAAATGTTTGAAAAGATGATAAACAGGCGTTTGAATAATGATTTTGTCGCCGACTTCTGAAAACACATTTATCGCCAAGCCAATGCCTTTGACAATGCCCGGAATATAGGAAATCCATTCGCGTTTTACATCAAAATTTTGCCTGATTTTCAGCCAATTAACTATCGCAGCAAAAAAACTTTCGGGCGTTTGCGTGTAACCGAAAATTCGGTGTTCGAGCCGAAGTTTGAGAGCATCGACAATCGGTTTTGGCGTTGCAAAATCCATATCTGCAACCCACATAGGCAGCAAATTTTTGTCGCCGTAACGCTCCAAAAGCGCATCGGTTTTGAGCGCGTTTGTGTTGTGTCGGTCTATTATTTCATCAAAATTGTAGTTCATTTTAAAAAAAGATTAAAGAACAAAGAGCAAGGAACAAAGATATATAAAAGATATTTTTGTCCTTTAATAAATTCATACGTTTGGAATTTATTTTTCAACAAATAAATCTGGTTGAAAAAAGCGAACAATAAACCATTCGTTTTCTGCTACAAGTTGCCTGCCGCGTTCTTTGCCGAGCAGCGAATTTACACAGGCATCGGGCAAAAGATTATTTTCTATCAAGTACGAAATTAGTACAAACGTAGCAGGAGTAGCACCGAATAATATTGAAACAGCATATTCTTCTGCTTTTTCTTTATTGTACAATTTATTATTTGGCGACTTTATCCAACTTGCCGCATCGGGTAAAATTGTCGTTCCATATTTATTATCAGAAAACAACAGTAAATTTTTCTTGTCTTTTAATATATTATTTTTTACAAATTCATCAATATTTGGCGTGTCTGGAAAAACTTTTTTCCAAAAAACAAGATATTCATCAAAATCTTTAAACATTATAAGCGGCTTGTTTTTGGTATGTTTCATTATTTCTTCATAAGTAAAAAGAATGTTGTCTTCATTGGAATTTTCTTTATCTATTTTTTTTAGTTTTTCTTTTTTGTCAGATGACAAAAAAGCAGCAAATCCATTTACCTGCCACAAATTATTAAAAAAGACCAATGATGCAAGCAAATATCTGTTTTTTTCTAACCCATCTGCCGAATTGGCATCTAAATACATAATGTCATTTTCGTCATCAACAGGGTGTATTTTCACTTCTTTGCCAAAATGATGCACAATTTCGTACGTTGAGTGTGGTCGAAGTTCAACAGCGTCAAGTATACCTTTAAGGCTGTCATTTGTTGTAATTTCTTTGAGCCACTCAGCAGCCGTTATTGCAAGCGGCGAACAAACTTTTGTGAAAATTCTTGTAACTTGGGTAGAATAAATAAACTGCTCTTTGTTTTTAGAAATTGTTTCATTTTTGCTTTTGAGAAGACTTTCTATTTCTTCTTGACACTCACGTTTTGGGTATTGCATCGAAAGATACGAATTGTAATGCAGCCAATGCAATAACTCACGAAATTGAAAATAACTGTCAAATTCAATATCACTATGAAGCAAAACAAATAAACTGTTATTTTCGGGAGCATTTTCGTATTCATCTTCCAAAATATCCATAATCAGATTGCTGATATATTCAAGTACAGGGTTGTCTGGGTTTGTAAAACGCACTCCATCTTCTTCCTGTTCATTTGAATCTTCCTGTTTGATAAACCACACAAGAAGTTGAATATCAGGCTGATTGATTTCATCATCGTAATAATCTTCCTCGTCTAATGAAACAAATGGCAATTTGCGCCCGCACAATTTTTGGTGCAGGCTGCGAAAAGCCGCAAAAAGCCCCAACCCCGAAATCACATCTTCTAAATAAGCCGCCGAATGTAACGCAATTCGTTTTAAAAGATATGGCTCAAAATTACTTGTAACCGCTTCGTCGTGCATCAAAGTTTTCAAAATATTGTTAGCCAAACGCGCATAATAAATGTCGCTGTTTGATGCTGAAATACGAGGGTGCAACTCTTGGAATTGCTGAGCAGGAATGAAGTTTATGTTTTTGAATTTCATTGTAAAATACCTTTAATTTTTGAAACACAAAATTACAAAATATTTTGATAACTTTTTCAAAGTTTGGAAATGTATGTCCCGTCCTAAAAAATCGTTACAGATTTTTTAGGACGGGACATTATGCTAAAATTTTATTTTTCGGTTTTTTCCTCTTTGGCTTTTTTAGCAGTTTTTTTTGCTTTTGGGGCTGCTGGTTCTGCGCCTTCTACTGCCTTTTCCGCTTTTTCTACTTTTTCGGCAGTTTTTTTAGTTGCTCTTTTTGGTTTTTCAGCAACTTTGGCGGGTTCGGCAACTTCCTCTACCTCTTTTTTAGCAGGTTCAGCAACTTCTTCAACCGCTTTTTTAGCAGGTTTCTTTGCTTTTTTAGCCTCTTTTTCAATCAACTTTTCTTTTGCAGTTTCGAGCATTTGTCCTTTCAAATCTGAAAGAGCCTCAATGTCGCCCAAAGATGTGGTAGCGGAAGTTACTTTATTAACTACTACTTCCTCTTTCTTTTCTGCGGGTTGCTCTTCCGTTTTTGTTTCGGCAACGGCTTTTTCTTCTTCAAAAGTTTTGCTGTGCGACAAAATGATGCGTTTTTGTTCTTTGTTGAACTCAATCACTTTGAACTGCAATTTTTCGTCAATTTTTGCCTGTTTTCCGTCTGCTTTTATAAGGTGTTTCGGAGTTGCAAAACCTTCAACGCCATACGGCAAAGCAATTACTGCGCCTTTGTCGAACAGTTCTGTGATTGTGCCTTCGTGTATGCTTTCGGGCAAGAAAATTGTTTCAAAAATGTCCCAGGGGTTTTCTTCCAACTGCTTGTGTCCAAGCGATAAACGGCGGTTTTCCTTGTCGATTTCCAAAACTACAACTTCAATTTCAGAGCCAATTTGTGTAAATTCAGACGGGTGTTTGATTTTTTTAGTCCAACTCAAATCTGAGATGTGAATTAAGCCATCAACGCCTTCCTCAATTTCTACAAATACGCCGAAGTTTGTAAAGTTGCGCACTCTTGCAGTGTGTTTTGTACCTACTGCATATTTTGTGTCGATATTTTCCCACGGGTCTGCTTTGAGTTGTTTGATGCCGAGCGACATTTTGCGTTCATCGCGGTCAAGCGTGAGAACAACAGCCTCAACAGTGTCGCCTACTTTCAAGAAATCGTTTGCAGTGCGGAGATGTTGGCTCCAAGTCATTTCCGAAACGTGAATTAAGCCTTCAACGCCAGGGATAACTTCTACAAATGCGCCGTAGTCTGTCATTACAACAACTGTGCCTTTCACTCTGTCGCCGATTTTGAGATTTGCATCAAGTGCCTCCCAAGGATGCGGAGTAAGTTGTTTTAAGCCGAGAGCGATGCGTTTTTTCTCATCGTCAAAATCAAGTATAACAACGTTGATTTTGTCGTCAAGTTTAACCACTTCTTCTGGGTGGCTAACTCTGCCCCAACTCAAATCTGTGATGTGAATTAAGCCGTCAACGCCGCCCAAATCAATAAATACGCCGTAAGTCGTAATATTTTTAACAATGCCTTCAAGTACCTGACCTTTTTCGAGGTGAGAGATAATTTCTTTGCGTTGCGCTTCGAGTTCAGCCTCAATCAAAGCCTTGTGTGAAACAACAATATTCTTAAATTCATTGTTGATTTTAACAACTTTGAATTCCATTGTTTTGCCGACAAAAATATCGTAATCGCGTATCGGTTTAACATCAATCTGCGAGCCGGGCAAGAATGCCTCGATGCCGAACACCTCAACAATCATACCTCCGCGCGTGCGGCATTTAACGTATCCGTGAATGATTTCCTGACTGGCGAGTGCAGCCTCAACTTTTTCCCAAGCGCGCGCTGTGCGGGCGAGTTTGTGCGAAAGTACGAGTTGTCCGCGTTTGTCTTCTTGGTTTTCGATAAACACTTCGACCTCGTCTCCGATTTTTAAATCGGGATTGTAGCGAAATTCTGCTGTTGGAACAGCACCATCAGATTTGAAACCGATGTTTATAACTACTTCGCGTTTGTTGATTGAGATAACTTTTCCCATAACAACGTCTTTGTCGCGCACTTGATTGAGTGTGTCGTCATAAAGTTGCGTCATTTTTTCTTTTTCAGACGATGTAACAACATCACCTTTTTCGTAGGTGTCCCAATCGAAATTTTCGGCTGGTTTTTCTACTTCAACTTGTTGAGCCTCAATAGGTTGTACTGTTTCAGCAACCTCTGTATTTTCTACTTGCTGCTCGTTTGTGGAATTAAATTCTTCCATTAAATTTTTTTTAAAGGGTTAGACAATAAAGTTATTTAAAAATGGCTGCAAAGGTACAAAAAAATTATGAATTATGAAATATCAATTATGAATTATTTTTTAGCAAAAAAATTGTTTATAAAAAAAATAATTTATACTTTTGCAGAAATATTTTTATAAAATGAACAAGCATATATTTAATGATATACTCACGCTTAAACGCCAAATTTTGCCGAATGATAAAGTTATTCTGTTCGGCTCGCAGGCGCGCGGCGATGCTCGACCCGACAGCGATTGGGATTTGCTTGTTTTATTGAATAAGCAGAAAAAAGAGTTTGACGACTACGGTAATTTTGCTTACCCTTTTGATGAAATTGGTTTTAGTTACGGCGTGGCAATCAACCCTATTATTTACACAAATGAGCAATGGGAAAAAAGAAAAATAACGCCTTTTTATAAAAATGTAATGAATGATGGAATAGAAATTAAATAATTGATTATTATGAGTTTAGCAGAAGACGAAAAAAATGCTCTTGTAAAATATAGATTGGAAAGAGCGGTAGAAACAATGGAAGATGTAAGAATTGCCGTTGGAAATTTGCGGTGGTTTGCCGCTGCAAACAGACTGTATTATGTTTGTTTTTATGCTGCAAGCGCATTGCTTATAAATGATGGTTATGAGGCGCGTACTCATAGCGGAGTAAAGGCACTTCTTGGGTTGCATTATGTTTCAACAGGCAAAATAGACAAAATCTTAAATTCTGCGTTTGGAAAAATTTTTAATCTTCGTCAAACAGGCGACTATGACGATATGGCAGAAATCACAGAAGACGATATTATGCCGCTTATTGAGCCTGCTGAAAATTTCATAAAAATAATAGAAAAACTTATAAAAAATTAACCACTAACCATTAACCACTAAAAAACTATGTTGCGGCATCTGCACATACACAATTACGCTTTGATTGAGCATTTGGAAATTGATTTTCAGCGCGGTTTGTCGGTGGTAACGGGCGAAACGGGTGCGGGAAAGTCAATTATTCTCGGTGCGCTCGGCTTGGTGCTGGGGCAAAGGGCTGATGCAAAAGTGATTTTGTCGAATGCAGGCAAATGCGTTGTAGAGGCGGTTTTTGATGTTTCCAAAAATTTTCTGAACAGTTTTTTTGTAGAAAACGAGATTGATTATTTTGACGAATGTATTGTTCGCCGCGAGGTGCTGGAAAACGGAAAATCGCGGGCTTTTATCAACGATACGCCTGTTAATTTGCAGCAAATCAAAGAGTTATCTTCGCAACTGATTGATATTCATTCGCAACACGAAAATCTGCTTTTGGGAAATGCAAATTTTCAACTGAATATCATTGATTTGACAGCGCAAAATTCGGCGCAATTAGAAAATTACAAACGTTGTTTTGCTGATTATCAGGCAAAACGTCAGCAGTTGGAAAATCTTAAAAATACGGCTGCAAAAAGTTACGAGGAAAAAGATTTTTTACAGTTCCAACACGCGCAGATTTTAGAGGCTAATCTTGCTGAAAATGAGCAGGTTGAATTGGAAAATGAACTCGAAATTATCAACCATTCGCAGGAAATAACTGAGGCATTGACAGCCGTTTCAACAACTTTTTTGGCGGAACAGTACGGCATTGAAAATCAGTTGAACGGTGCGGTTTCGACAATGCGCAAAATTGAAAAATATTTGCCGAATGCGCAAAATTTTTCTGAGCGGATTTACTCCTCAATGCTTGAATTAAAAGATGTTCGCGAGGAGATTGACGATATTTTGAGCGAAACTGAATTTGAGCCTGCACGCAAGCAGTTTATCGAGGAACGGCTCGGTTTGATTTATTCTTTGGAACAAAAGCACCGCGTGAAGTCCATTGCTGAATTGCTCGAAATTTTTAATGATTTTGCAGAAAAATTGCAAAAAATCGAAAGTTTTGACGAAGAAATTATTAAACTTGAAAAAGAAATCTCGGAAATAAAAGAAAATTTAAAGCAATCGGCAAAAATTCTTTCAGACCGCCGAAAAGCGTTGCAAAAGCCTGTTAATGAGCAGGTTGAACAAACGCTCGCGCTGCTTGGAATGCCGAATGCGAAGTTTGACGTTTCGATTACCGAACTTGAAAATTTTTCAGCAAACGGACTTGATAAAGTGGAGTTTCTTTTTTCGGCGAATAAAAACCGCGCTATTCAACCTATTTCGCTTGTGGCATCGGGCGGCGAACTTTCGCGTTTGATGCTGGTAATCAAGTCGCTGCAAATTTCGTCAGCCAATCTGCCGACAATTATTTTTGACGAAATTGACACGGGAATTTCTGGCGAAACCGCCAAAAAAATGGGCGAGATTTTGCAAAAAATGGGCGAAAATTTGCAGGTAATCGCTATCACGCACCTGCCGCAAATCGCTGCAAAAGGCAACATTCACTACAAAGTTTATAAAGACGAAAGCGGACAGGAAACAAAAACAAACATTATTCAACTGTCTGAAAATGAGCGTATTACCGAAATTGCTCAAATGATTTCAGGCAACGACCCATCAGAAACGGCGATAAATTCCGCAAAAGAACTTTTATTCAACTAAATATTAAATATTTAATATTAAATATAATTATTATTAAATACTTTGGAAATAAATAAATAATATTTACTTTTGCATTAATTTTCATTAAAAAATATTCTCAAAAACATATTTTATTTATTTTAAAATCTAAAAAACTATGAAAAAAACATTATTTTTCTTGCTGGCAATGATTGCCGTTGCTTTTTCGAGTTGCGAAAAAGTACAAATCCCGCCCAAAGCAGATGTCATTCAAATTGACTACTGCGGGCAACAAGTTGATTGTTACAAAGCGTATGCTTTTGATAACAAAGAATATGTGGCGTTGGACATTACTCAAAGTTCAATCACTTTGCAAAACCCTGAATTTGACTATGTTATAAATAATCAGTCGTCAAATTCAGTCGGTTACGGCACTTACTTTAATTTTTATCGTTATGAAAATAATCAATGGAATAAGATTGATTTTAAAGACAACATTGGTTTTACAGACATTGGTCGTAGTTTATTGCTATTTACAAAAGATAATGGCAAATGTGATATGAGTTTTTTTATTGACGTTAAAAAAGGTTATTATATTTTTGTAAAAGAAATAGGAAATGCTTTCCTGTATGATGAATTTGAAGTTAAATAAAACTGCCTGAAAAATCTTTTGGCATATAGATAAACGCAGATAATTAAAACATTGATTATCTGCGTTTTATCTAATTTATTGTTAGTAAAAATCTGCGTAAA
Source organism: Prevotellaceae bacterium (assembly GCA_031260925.1). Taxonomy (GTDB): domain Bacteria; phylum Bacteroidota; class Bacteroidia; order Bacteroidales; family Paludibacteraceae; genus F0058. Next base: position 10,332 of record JAISKN010000169.1, read on the forward strand.
TCCGTCTAATCCGCGTCATCTGCGTTCTATAAGACAGCCTCGTTAATTTATTTTTGTAGAATAATAAAAAATTTTGTAATTTTGCACCTTAAAAAAACGGATTAATGAACAACAGCAATTTTGTACAGGTAAATATTAATGGTGTTATTACGCCGAACAACCGCCCAGACGTGAGGCTTGTGGAAGTGTGCGAGGCGGGACATTACAACGGCTTTTTCAAAATAATTATCGGCGCGGAGGCGGGCGATTTTATCAGCGCAATAAAAGAAGGTAAAAAATTCCGCGAGGAAACTTCCGTGTGCGGAGCAATGATTGGCACGTTTAAAACGTTCAATATCAGGCTGGTAGAAGTGTCAATTTTTCTTACTAACGGCACGCAGGCATCTGCAAAAATCGTTCTCAGACAGGAGGTGGAAAACGCCGAATTAAAGGAAATCGAAGTGCGCGTGTCAGATGCGCTTGCGTTGGCAATGCGCTATTCGTGTCCGATTTTTGTGGAACGAAAAATGCTTGAAAAAATATTTCACCAACAAAACAGCGATGAGCCGATTAAGGCTGATGCGCGTGAAATGACGTTGGGCGAACTCGAAAAAGAGATGAAACGAGCCGTAAAACTCGAAAATTACGAAAAAGCAGCGTTAATTCGAGACGAGATTACCCGCAGAACGGAATTAATTGAAAATTAATAATTAAGAATATTTGTACTACTTATCTTTAACTAAGTGCCATAAAATTATTGATATAATACTTTGCGTCTTTGTGCCTTCGCGCCTTTGCGTTCAAAAAATACATTTCTTAACGCAAAGTCGCAAAGGCGGAAAGCCGCAAAGAAAATATAACATTAAATTATTTTACATTACTTATAATCTATAAATCTAAAATACAAAACAAAAATTTATGAACACAAAAATTCGTTTAATAATAATGAACTTTCTCCAATTTTTTGTTTGGGGAGCGTGGATGATGACGCTTGGCTCTTACGGCTTTGGAGAAAAAGGGTGGACAGGAGCCGAGTTTGGCTTGGTTTTTTCCACAATGGGCTTTGCCTCGCTGATAATGCCGACTTTGTTCGGAATTATTGCAGATAAATGGAACGCAAAATATGTATATGCCTTGTCGCATTTGCTGTTTGGCGTTTCGATGTGCTTTTTGCCGTTCATCGCCACAGCAACGGCGTTTTTCTGGGTGCTGCTCGCGGCAATGTGCTTTTATATGCCGACACTTGCGCTGAATAATTCTATCGGTTTTGAAACACTGAAAAAGGAAGGCAAAGACCCGACAAAAGATTTTCCGCCGATTAGAGTTTTTGGCACTGTGGGCTTTATCGCAGCAATGTGGCTCACCAATTTTGCCACCAAAAAAGGATTGATATTTGAAAATCCAAGCATTTCCTATTCGTTTTATATTGCGGCTGCCGGCGCATTTTGTTTAGCAATTTTCTCATTTTTTGCGTTGCCGTCTATCAATCGAAAAGTAGAAAAATCCACCGAACAACAGTCGTGGATAGACAAACTCGGTTTGCGGGCATTTGTGCTGTTTAAACAAAAGAAAATGGCTATATTCTTCATTTTCAGTTTGTTGCTTGGCGGCGCGCTGCAACTGACAAACGCTTATGGCGACAGTTTTTTGCAGGACAGCAGCGTTTTTACCGAAGGCGGACTTATCAATAAATTTTCAACCATTATACTGTCGGTTTCGCAGATTTCCGAAACACTTTTTATCCTCGCAATACCGTTTTTTATGCGCAAATTTGGCATTAAAAAAGTAATGTTAATCAGTATGCTGGCTTGGGTTGCGCGTTTTGGGCTGTTCGGTTTCGCAGGCAATTCGGTGCTGGGTTTTGCGTTAATAATTTCTTCGTGCATCATTTACGGAATGGCGTTCGATTTTTTCAATATTTCGGGCGCGCTGTTTGTGGAGAAAAACACCGACTCCAAAATTCAATCGTCTGCGCAGGGCGTGTTTATGCTGATGACCAACGGCATAGGTGCTGTTATGGGCAATCTTATTGCAGGAGCAGTTATCGCAAAATGGTTTGAACACGATGGATTAAAAGACTGGTCAAATATCTGGTTTGTGTTTGCGGCATATTCGCTTGTGGTTGCGGTGCTGTTTGCGATTATTTTTAAATATAAACACGAAAAGAACTAAGAGTTAAGAACTAAGAGTTAAGAAATAAGAAATAAAAACTAATGCGAATTATGAGTTGAAAATCAATATATTGAAAAATAAAAACCTGATTTACACCTGATTTTTCAAACAAAACAACCTGAGTAACAAAAAAATAACACACATAACAACCTGATTACCTGATTAAAAAGGTAAAAAAATCAGGTAATCAGGTTGATTTAGGGAGAAATTGCCTTACTGAGGTTGTTTTGTAAAAAGAAAATCAGGTGTAAATCAGGTTTAAATAGCCAATTTGAAAAATTTTAACCCGTCATTCCCATTAATTACTAATTACTAAAATTATGTTATTAAAAACAACTTGCAAAATATTTTTAGGAATAACATTAATAATAATGTGTATTTCCTGCGAAAAACCTGTTCCGCCTGATAATAACGGCAACGACAATGATACTACAGAAGTTGCCTATAATTCCGATTATATGTTTGATATGCAGACTGTTTCGGAAATTCGGCTTGATATTGAGCCTGCCGAATGGAACAAATTTTTGGGCTATTTTGACCAAAACGAACATAATGAAGAGTGCGTTCCTGCGAAATTTACCTACAAAAAGGGTGCGGAAACTTTCACGCTCGACAAAGTTGGTGTGCGTTTGCGCGGCAACACTTCCCGCCGCCGCCCAGAAGGCTGGACAGGGGAAAATCACAATGCTCAAAATCCCGATTGGCATCACTGCCATTTTGTAGTGAAATTTCAGGAGTACAAAGATAACGTGCTTTTTTGCGAAAATGACCGTGTAACGCTCAAATGGTTTAAAGACGATGCTGCCTATTGCCGCGAGGTTTATTGCTACGATTTGTTTCGCAGGTTTGGAGTTTATACTGCGCCCAGAGTAGCATATACTCGCCTCACTATCAACGTTTTAGGCGACCCAAAACCTGCATATTTTGGAGTTTATGTTCTGCTCGAAGGCGTAA
>JAISKN010000208.1 GCA_031260925.1 Prevotellaceae bacterium
ATTTTATGCCTCTACTTTTTTATCTAATTAAAAAAAAATATTACCTTTGCGAACTCTGTGCAAAAAAATTATTGCAAATAAATATAAAGGAAACTTCTAAAAAATTAAACTTTTCAATATGCGACATAAAAAGAACATATCGTGTCATTGCGGGCTTGACCCGCAATCGCTCGCAAGTGTTTTTCAATCGATTGCGAGTCAAGCCCGCAATGACATCTGCTTTTGATTTTTTGTCAATTATTAGAAGTTCTCTAAACACAAACAAATTCATAATTCTTAATTAATAACAGAATGCTTGTTTTCAAAGCCTCCGCAGGGTCGGGCAAAACATATAATCTTGCGCTGCAATACATTTTGCGGCTGTTGCTTGACGGCGAAAATGCCTACCGTCAAATCCTTGCCGTAACTTTCACCAAAGAGGCGACTTCGGAGATGAAACTGCGCATTTTGGCTGATTTATACTCGCTTGCGGCTGGGCTTGACGAGAACGCAGGCTTTATGAGTTCAATAAAAAATGAGTTGGCAAAATGTGATTTGGCAGGCAAAAAATTTTCTGACGAGAAAATTCGGCAGACTGCGGGTGCGGCTTTGGAAAGGATTTTGCACGATTACAGCCGTTTTAATGTCGGCACTATTGACAGTTTTTTTCAGCGAGTTCTGCGCAATTTGGCGCGCGAACTCGGCAAAGGCTCGCGTTTTAATGTTGATTTAAATCAGAAAAAAGCCGTGCAGGAGGCTGTCCGTGCCATTATTGAAAAATCTGGCGAAGACAACGAACTGCTCGAGTGGCTCTCCAACTTTATAGATGACAAAATTGAGCAGGAAAAATCGTGGCGAATTGAACGCGATTTGGAATCTTTCGGACAAAATATTTTTAACGAGGCTTTTCAACAAAAGCAAAATCAACTTTGGCAACTGCTTAAAAATCAGCCTGATAAACTAAAAAATGGCATTAATGAGTGTAAAAAAATAAAATATTTTTTTGAGAAAAATATTGAAGAATTGACAAAAAAATTTCCTTTTGAAAGTTATGATAAAAACGATTTTTTTCAGGGCGACAAAGGCGTTCCATCTTATTTTAGAAAAATAAAAAATAAAAAATATGAAGAGCCAAATTCTTATGTAAAAAGCGTTTTGTCAGGTGAGAAAGGCAAAAGCGGCGACTCTCAATTTCTTGGTTTATTGGCTGATACAGAGCAATTTAGAGAAAAGAAAATTGCAGAATATATTTCAGCCGATTTGTATCTGAAAAATATTTATTCGCTTGCGCTGTTGAATTATATTTCCACCGAAATAGACGCTCAAAGCCGTGATAATAACCGTTTTATGCTTTCGCAAACGGCAATGCTTTTGAGCGAAATGCTTGACGATGACAACGATTTTTCGTTTGTTTTTGAAAAAATCGGAGCGGAGGTCAAAAATATAATGATTGACGAATTTCAAGATACGTCAAAATTGCAGTGGAAAAATTTCAGGGCGTTGCTTTCGGGCGTTGTTGCTGCTGGCGACTTTTCAATGCTGGTCGGCGATGTAAAGCAGTCCATTTATCGTTGGCGCAACGGCGATTGGCAAATTTTGAATAATATCGAAAACGAGAAAAAACTTTTTTTAACTCCAAAAAACATTGTAAATTTAGACACAAATTTTAGAAGTTACGGCAATGTAATTGAGTTTAATAATGCTGTTTTTCAAAAAATTTCGGCTGCACTTGCCGATGAATACGCGGTTTTATTTCCAAATTCAGAGCAAAATCCATTTTCAAAGGCATATTCAGATGTGGCTCAAAAAACTGCAAAAAACAGCGGCAAAGGCTACGTTTCGGTAGATTTTTTCGAGAGCAAAGAGTATGAAAATCAGGCATTTGAACGATTAATTGAAATTTTGAACGATTTAGCAGAAAAAAATTACGTTGCCAACGACATTTGCATTCTTTGCCGAACAAACAGGCAAGTTCGGGCAATTTCAAATTATCTAAAATCACAACAGTCTGAAAACAAGCAACTTGCAGAAAAAAATTATTTGAACATAATTTCAAACGAGGCGTTTTTGCTGTCGTCTTCTTCTGTTTTGCAGTTGATAATTTCGGCATTGCGTTTGATAAATTCGCCCCAAAACCCTGTGCCGCTGGCGGAATTGTATTTTTTACAGCAGAAACATTGTGCTGGCGCGGGGTTGCAACCCGTGCCGTCAAAAGTAACAAGGCACGGCTTACAAAGCCGCGCCAGCGAGCCTTACATACTTACAGACTTATCGCCTGACAAAATTTTTGAATTTTTGCCTTCTGAATTTCAACCTCAACATTTTGAAAATTTAAAAATGTTGCCGCTTTATGAATTGATTTTAAAAATTATTTATCTATTTGATTTAGAGAAAGTTACGCAGCAATCGGCATATATTTTCGCGTTTTTAGACGCTGTTTTTAATTACTTGAAAGACCATTCGTCAGACATTGCCTCATTTCTGAATTTTTGGAGTGAGGAACTTAATTTTCAGACAGTTGGCAGCAATTCCGCGATGAAAGGAATTAAGGTTATGACCATTCATAAGTCAAAAGGGTTGGAGTTTCCGTGCGTGATTTTGCCGTTTTGTTTCGGCGAAATGGCGGCGCACGAAAACGGAAGAAAGACATCAATAGTTTGGTGCGAGGCGCAAAAAGAGCCGTTTGATTTGCCAATTTTGCCGATAAATTACACTGCAAAAATGGAAAAATCGCTGTTCAAAGCCGACTATGACAGGGAAAAAACGATGCTTTTTATGGACAATATTAATGTTTATTATGTTGCATTCACAAGGGCAGTCAAAAATCTTTATATTTTTTCGCAAATTCCACCAAAAACAGAGAAAAATCTATCGTTTCAAACGTTGTTAAATCAGTCTTTAAGTCAGAAAGTCGAAATTTCGGAAAGTCTGGAAAACGATAGTTTTGAACTCGGAAAACTGGAAATAAACGAGGACTTACAGACTAAAAAAGACTTTCAGACTGAAAAAACTAAAAAAAATGTCCTTAAAAATCAAGATGTTAGCGTGATTGAAATAGATTTTTGCGCTGCCGAAAATGCAAGGGAAAAAGTTGCATTTTTGCAGTCGAACAAGTCAAAGGAGTTCCTTTTTAACGAAGACGGCGAAACAAATCCTTACATTTTGCGCGGAAATATTATGCACAGACTTTTTGCAAATATTTTTACCAAAAACGATGTTGAAAATGCTGTTGAAAGTCTGATTTTTGACGGAATTATTGCGCAAAACGAGCGCGAAAATTATATTGCCGAAGTGAAAAACGCCATTTCTCAACCAAACGTAAATAGTTGGTTTAATGGCAGTTACAAAAAAGTTTTCAACGAAATGGAAATCCTTACAAAATCAACAAAAAAACCGTTTGAAACTTTCCGTCCCGATAGAGTTATGATTTCTGAAAATTCTGTTGTCGTAATAGATTACAAATTTGGACAGCAAAAAACTGCTCACAAAAACCAAGTTTCAAATTACATAAAACTTTTAAAATCAATGAATTACCAAAATGTTTCAGGCAGAATTTGGTATGTCAATGAAAATGAGGTTGTAGTAGTGGAAAATTAAAATGAGATTTTTCTGTTTTTGCTCTTAAAAATTGACCTTTTTTTATTAAAAATAATTTTGTAACTTTGTGTTAGATTTTTTATTATATTTAATTATTTGATAATCAGTTAAATATACAGTCTTTTTTGTTATAAGGACACTCTTTTTTATTTTTTTATACACATTATATATAAATTATTTTGTGAAAATTATTAATGAACAACTAAAAAAATCACTATGAAAAAATCAACAATAAACGCGGCGAAACGTCTATTTGCCGTTTTGGTATGCCTGACACTTTGGGCAAGCAATACGAATGCTGTAAATTGGTCTGGTGAACAGACTTTGGCAGACGGCGAAATTTTTGCCACAGCCATTACTCTCACAGGCGATGTAACGATTAATATTGACGGCACAGCGACCATTAGCAGTGTCATTTCAGGTGCGTATAATCTGACAGTAGCATCGGGAAACCTGATTTTCACAGCCAATAACACATACACCGGCGGCACAACCATTAATCAAGGCGCATCACTGCAACTCGGCGACAATGGTACGACAGGTATAGTTTCAAATACAGGGCTTATTGTTGTTAATAACGGCGGCACACTTATTTTTAACAGGTCGAACAATGTTACTTATGCAGGTGTAATTTCAGGCACAGGCGAAGTACAAAAAAATGGTGCAGGCATACTTATTTTTACAGGCGAAAATACATTTACAGGCAATATAACAATTGAAGAGAATTATTTGTACATTGGCAATAATACCACAACAGGCAGCATTGTAGGAAACATTAATGTTAATGTTGGCGCAGCTATTCGTTTTAATAGAACAAACGATATTACTTATGACGGTGTTATTTCTGGTACAGGCAATATACAAAAATATGGCACAGAAAAACTTACACTTAATGGCAACAATACTTATACAGGCAATACTGCCATTCAAGCAGGCACATTAGCACTTGGCGAAAATGGCTCAATTGCAGAATCAAGTAGTGTTGCTCTCAATGCTGCTACTGCGAAATTTGATATTTCAGAAGTAGTAACAAGTGCTACAATCAAAAGATTAAGTAGCGGTTATGCCGATGCCGAAGTTATTTTAGGAGAAAATGAACTTAATATAGGCACACTATCTGAAGCTGATGGCGGCGGCACTTATGCAGGAAAAATTATTGGAAATGGAAGTGTAAGAAAGCGAGGTACAGCATCTTTGGTTTTTACAGGAGAAAACACATTTATAGGCAACACAACTGTTGAAGAAGGTTATTTATTGGTTGGTAATAATACCACAACAGGTAGCATCGCAGGTAATATTAATATTTATACAGGTGCAAACGTTCGTTTTAATAGAACAAACGATATTACTTATGATGGTGTTATTTCTGGCGCAGGCAATATACAAAAATATTACACAGAAAAACTTACTTTAAATGGTAACAATACTTATACAGGCAACACGGACATTGCAGCAGGCACATTAGCACTTGGTGAAAATGGCTCGATTGCAGAATCAAGTAATGTTGCTCTCAATGGTGCTACTGCGAAATTTGATATTTCGGAGGTTGAAACAAGCACAACAATTAAGAGATTAAACGGCAATAATGCTGATGCAGAAGTAATTTTAGGCAATAATGCACTTATTGTCGGCTCGGAAATTTCGTCAGTCGATGGCGGCGGAATTTATGCAGGAAAAATAACAGGGGACGGAACTGTAAATAAAAATGGCATCGAAACATTAATTTTAACAGGCGCAAACACTTACACAGGCAACACAACTGTTAATCAAGGCACATTACAAATTGGCAATAACACTGCTGCGGGAAACATTGCAGGCAATATCATTTTAAATAATGGTACTGAAATTTATTTTTACAGGTTCAATGAAATGTCCTATGACGGCATTATTTCAGGCGCAGGCAATGTGCGAAAAAACGGCGGCAACAAACTTATTTTTAATGAAAATCAGACTTATACAGGAAAGACAACTATTTCAGCGGGCAAATTAGCACTTGTCGAAAATGCTTCTATTGCAGCCTCAGACACAATTTTTCTAAATGCCTCTACTGCAAAATTAGATATTTCAGATGTAGCAACTTCCGCGACAATAAAAAGATTAAGTGCCAATAATGCTAACGCCGAAATTGTTTTGGGCGAAAAAGAAATTTTTATCGGCACAAATGATTTGTCGTCAAATATTTATTTAGGAAAAATTACAGGTCTTGGAAATGTAATTAAACAAGGTACGGACACGTTAATTCTCTCAGGTGCAAATACTTATACAGGAAACACAACAATTAACAGCGGTGTTTTGCAGATTGGAAATAATGCAACAGCAGGCACAATTTTGAGCGATATTTTGGTTAATAATAACGGCAAACTGATTTTTAACAGGTCAAATAATATCACTTACGCCAACGTAATTTCAGGCGCGGGCGAAGTGCAAAAAGTTGGCGCAGGCGTTCTTGTTCTTACAGGCGAAAACACTTTTACAGGCAACACAAATATTGAGCAAGGCACGCTGCAAATTGGCAGTAATGGAGTTATTGGCAGTTATGCAGGCGACATTATTAATAACGGCATCGAAACTTATTTTTACAGAACTGACACCATTGTTTATAACGGCATTATTTCGGGAACGGGCAACGTGCGAAAAGTCGGTAATGGCAGGCTCACTTTTAACAGAAATCAGACTTATACAGGCAAAACAACTATTGCAGCAGGCACATTAGCACTTGACATTAACGGCTCGATTGCTGAATCGGACACTGTTTTTATTAATGCAAATGCGGCTAAATTTAATATCTCGGAGGTGGAAAATTCTGCAACAATAAAAAGATTATACAGCACTTTTGCTAATGCAGAAATAAATTTGGGCGAAAAACAACTTTTTATCGGCACAGACGAGTTTTCAACCGATGGCGGCGGCACTTACGCAGGCAAATTTACAGGCGAGGGAAGTGTGAATAAACAAGGCGCAGACACGCTAATTCTCACAGGCGCAAGCACGTTATTCACAGGCAGCACTTGGCTAAATAGCGGCGTAACAAGATTTAAAGCCGCCAACAATTTCGGCACAGGCACAATTTTCAACAACGGCGGCACTTTGCAATGGGCGGAAGCCGCTGCAATCGACATTTCGCCGCGTTTATCTCAAATAGATGGCACACTTGATTTGCAGGAAAATGACGTTATTTTTGCCTCGCCATTTGTGCCGTCAGAAACGAGCAATTTTGCCAAAAAAGGCGCAGGAACATTGATTTTAACAGCAAATTTCACAAATGTTAATGCCGAAGTTTTGCAGGGCAATTTACAAATTGGAGATAATACGCCGACAGGCAGTATTGGCGGCGATATTATTCTCAATGACGACACAAAATTAATCTGCAAAAGGAATAACAGTTTGATTTATGACGGCGTTATTTCGGGCAACGGAGCAGTGGAACAGGCGGGCAACGTTCTAATTTTAACAAAAAATAACACTTATACAGGCGGCACAACAGTTTCCAACGGCAGGCTGCAACTCGGCAACAACAGCACCGAAGGTAATATTGCAGGCGATATTGAGGTTGCTCTTCCGAGTTACATAATTTTCAGCCGTTCAGATGATTTTGATTTTGAAGGCATAATTTCAGGCGAAGGCGGCGCAATAAAAACAGGCGCAGGAACGCTCACATTAAGCGGCGAAAATACGGCAACAGGAGTATTTTTCAACGACAAAGGACGAACAAAACTTTCAAAATGGAACGGCATTTTCTACCAAGACGCAGGTAATTTAGAGGCAATCGGAGATGTAACAATCGGCGGCGCATTGATACTTGCGGGCGGCAAAATCATGATGGACTTAACCACCGCCGCGCCGTCAAAAATCACTGCCGCAGGCGTAGCCGAAATATCAGGAACAATCGCATTAGACGTTACAGCCTCAGGCTCAGTCGCCAATCAAACCTTGATAAAAGCGGCTTCGGGCATAAACAGCGTATCGCACTTTGCACTCAACACGCACAATTTTTCGTCATCATCGCTGTTCGCCACAGGCACAGAACTAAAATTAACCGCCACAAGCACAGGCATCAACGATATTTTTGCAAATGGCAATCTCTCAATTTTCCCAAATCCCGCCCAAGATGAATTACGAATTGCTAATTACGAATTACGAGAGGGCGAAATGGTAACGATAGCAGATTTGCAAGGTCGCATCGTATTAACGGCAAATGCAACCACAATCAACGTCAGCCATTTGCCGCAAGGGGTTTATTTGGTGCGCGTTGGAAATGCGGTTGCTAAATTTGTGAAAAAATAATGAAAAAAATCTAATTTATTATTGATAATTTCCTACGGCTTGTACAAGTCATAATTTTTTATTACCTTTGCACCAAAATTTTTAATTAAAAATCTAAAAAAAATTATTTAAAATGAAGAAATCAGTTTTATTTATCGGTTTATTCGCCGTTACAGTGGCTTTTGCTGCCTGTTGTGGTAAAAATGCAAAATCAGGCGAAGGCGAGTGTGATTCTACAAAAATCGCTGCTTGCGACTCTGTAAAAGCGGAATTTGCTGCAAAATGGGCAAATTTTGACTCTTTGTCAGTTGAAGAACAAGGTGATTTGATTGCCAAAAGAGTAGAATGTTTTACAAAATGCCGCGAGGCTTGCGCTGCTAAAAAAGCAGAATGTGAGGCTAAAAAGGCTGAAGGCGAAGTAAAAGAAGAAGTTTGTGAGGCTAAACAAGCAATTGAGGCTGAATGGGCTAACTTTGAAAATCTGACTTTGGCAGAGAAAAAAGCATTCTTTGACAAAGTTGATTCTTTGAAACCTGCAAAAAAATGCTGTAAAGCAGAAGGCGAAAAGAAATGCTGCAAAGAAAAAGCAGAAGGTGAAAAAAAATGCTGCAAAGACAAAAAAGCAGAATAAATTATTTTTCACAATAAAAAACTAACAGATTATTTTCAATAATAGTCTGTTTTTTTTGTGGAAAAATTTGTACCTTTGCAAACAAAAAAATCCATTATGAAAATAAAACTGTCTTGCGTCTTGTGTCTTGCGTCTTGCATTTTGTGTCTAACCTCGTGCGGACAAAAGCCCAGCCCAAAGCCCTACGAGTATTTCAGAATTGATTTGCCTGCGCATAAATATTCGCCAAATCTTTCGCAGAAACGCTATAATTTTGAAATGTCAGACTACGCTAAAATATCTCAATATATCGGTGAAGGCGAAGGAATAAACATTGATTACCCGAAAATTAACGGTAGAATTCATTTGACATATTTTCCGATTGACGTTGATACATTTCAGGTGGTGAGCGAAGAATGCAGAACTTTGGCATACAAACATTCGATTAAAGCGAACGCGATTATAGAAAATTATTACGAAAACGACACTGCAAAAGTTTATGGCGTATTGTACAAAATTACGGGAAATGCAGCCTCGCCTGTGCAGTTTTTCATAACCGACAGCACAAAACATTTTTTGCGTGGAGCGTTGTATTTCAACAACTTACCAAACTATGACTCTATTTTTCCTGTTGCAGAATATATAAATGAAGACATTGTGCATTTGATAGAAACGTTGCGGTGGGAATGAGAAAAACCGCCCAAATTTGAGCGGTTCCCAACAAAATAACAACCAATTATTTCGTGACCCCGACAGGATTCAAACCTGTAACCTTCTGATCCGTAGTCAGATGCTCTATTCAGTTGAGCCACGGGGCCTGTTTTTTCGGACTGCAAAAGTACAAATAATTTTTATATTGACAAAATTTTTTGCAATAATTTTTGAAAAATTTTTATTGCGCTGATTATCAATAAATTAATTGTAAATTTTAAATTGTGAATTTTAAATTAAGAAAAAAAATGAACTATTAAGTGATTATAAAAAATTAATATTATTCTTATTCTTATTCTTATTCTTATTACATTAAATTATTTGCCTATTTATGTATAAAATTATTAAATAAAACTTAAATTATTATTATGAAACCTCAAATTACACCTGCACAAGCCGTTGAAAAAATCAAAGACGGAATGACAATTATGGTCGCAGGCTTTCTCTCAAGCGGCTCTGCATTGGCGGTGCTTGACACACTCGCAAAATCTGACGTTAAAGACCTGACGCTCATTTGCAACGACACCTCTTTCCCCGACAAAGGACACGGCGTGCTTTTCGGCGCGAAAAAAATAAAAAAAGTCATAACGACCTATCTCGGCGCAAACCCAGTTTCGCAAGAAATGTTTGAAAATGGCGAGATTAAAGTGGAATTTTTCCCGCAAGGCACTTTGATTGAAAAAATCCGCTGCGGCGGTTTTGGGCTTGGCGGTGCGCTAACTCCCACAGGCAAAGGCACTTTAATTGAAAACGGCAAGCAAATTATCAATGTCGATGGCAAAGATTTTCTGCTTGAAAAACCTCTCCGCGCCGACATCGCGCTTATCGGTGCAACGCGCGCAGACGAGGCGGGCAACCTTTATTACGAAGGCACGACCCGCAATTACAATCAAATGATGGCAATGGCTGCCGATTTGGTAATTGCCGAAGTGGAAGAAATTTTGCCGTCAAGTCAGTTTATCAAGCCTGAAGACGTGCATACGCAGGGAATTTTGGTTGATTTTTTGGTAAAAAGTTAGGCATTTTTTATGTCGGAGAAAGCAAAAATATACATTTTCAACCCTGACCACGAACTTGCTTTGGCAAACAACAACGAGAATTTTTTGCCCAAAAGAAACATTGCAAAGTTGGCGGAAGACTTGGCTCTTTTGCCGACTTTGCTGCATAAAAACAGTTATGTATCAATAAGTTGCGTAAATAAAGAGTGGCTTTACATAACAAATAAATTGGGGCTGAATTATAATTTGGTAAAGGAGATAAATTTTGCCGAAATAGAAAAAATTAATATCTGGGGTTGGAATAAAAATATCCGTAAAATATTGATTTCCAAAGGATTTAACCCTAAAATTTTGCCCGATGACGAGCAACTTGAAAAAATACGGGAATTAACCAACCGCAAAAATTCTATCGCGGCAATGAATTTTGTGAGAAAAGCGTTGCCCGATGAAAAATTTCCAGAATCTGCCAAAAGTTTAAGTTCTTATACAGAGGTTGAAAAATATGCAAAAAGCAACAAAACAGGCATTTTTAAAACTCCTTTCAGCAGTAGCGGCAAAGGTGTATTTGTCTATGACAAATGTATTTACAGCCTTTTTGCCCGCTGGTATAAACACGCATTGACAATTCATAATTGCATTTTGTATGAAAAACAATTAGACGTTGTGCAAGATTTTGCGATGGAATTCACAGTTAATAATCAGGGTGCCAAATTTGTAGGCTATTCACTTTTTTCAACAAAAAATCAGGCTTATGTAAAAAATATTTTAATGTCTGACGAAAAAATTGAGGCAGAACTTGAAAAATTTGTTTCAATAGAATTGTTAAATGCTGTCAAAACAACTCTCGTAGATTTTATTAATGAAAAATATTTAGGGCATTATAACGGTTTTCTCGGTATTGATATGTTTATTTATACAAAAAATAATAAATATTTCTTAAATCCTTGCGTTGAAATAAATTTGCGCACAACAATGGGAATAGTTGCGCACAAATTTTACAAAGATTTTGTAAATAACGAAAAAACGGGTATTTTTACGATAGATTTTTTCAAAAATTCGGAAGAATTATTGTTAGACCATATAAAACGCTTGCGCGAAACTCCGCCTGTTTTTTCAAATAATCAACTGCAAAGCGGCTATTTAAGCCTCTGTCCGATTTTTGAAAACACACAATTCAGAGCAAGAGTGGAAATAATTTAAGAAGATAAGGAGTTAAAAGTAGTTAAGAAGTTAAATGGAGTTAAGGATATAAGAAGTTAAATGGAGTTAAGGAGTTAAGGGGGGACACTTCTAAAAATTAAACTTTTCAATATGCGAGATAAAAAGAACATATCCTGTCATTGCGGGCTTGACCCGCAATCGCTCGCAAGTATTGTTCAATCGATTGCGGGTCAAGCCCGCAATGACACCTACTTTTGATTTCTTTTGTCAATTATTAGAAGTTTCATTAAGTATTTAAAAAAGTTAAAGTGTTGTATCTTTAACTACTTAACTTCTCTTAACTTCTTAACTTCTTTTAACTCCTTAACTTCTTAACTTCTTTTAACTCCTTAACTCCTCTTAACTTCTTAACTACTCTTAACTTCTTAACTACTTTTAACTCCTTTTTTTCAAAAATAATTTTGTCAATTAAAAAAAAGTTTGTACTTTTGCATTACGTTTTTACGCGCTGTTCTGAGATTGGAAAGTTCTACAAACATTTTCATCAACGAGAAGGTCAGAAAAATCAATGGCGGGCTGCACCCGAAAGGGTAACCATTGGTCGGCAGATTACAAAGATTTTCGGACGCTCAAATCCTGTCTTACAGGGATTTTCTCAACAAATGACAGCGCGTATTTTTTTATTTAGACACAAGATTACAGACACAAGATATGAGATATGAGACACAAGATAAGGTTTCCCTATCTTGTGTCTTGTGTCTATAAGCGCAGCGGTCTATTATCTTGTGTATTATTCAATCGGTTTATTATCGTAAGTCATTGATTGAATGATTGTTGCAGTCTTTTGAGCGACTGTTTCTGGCAAAGATGCGTAGTGTGTTTTAACTGCGATTTCCTGCCCTTCGGCACTTGTAATGTAAGTCAAAAGTTGCTGTAACGATTTTGCCTGCGCAGTGGTGCGTTTGTTGTAATTCTGCTCTTTAAAAACAATCAGCCAAGTGAAAGTGCTGACAGGATAAGCCTCTGAGTTTGAGGAGTTTGTGATGCTCGCGCGGGTGTCGGCAGGAATTTCCGCCTCTGCCGCCGCCGAAATGCTTTTATCAGTTGCCTGCACAAAATTTCCGCTGCTGTTTTGCAGACTTGCCATAGGCAAATTCAACGCGAAAGCATACTCCGAGCCGATGTAGCCGATTGCTCCATCGGTTTCGGCAACTACGCCAGCAACGCCGGGGTTGCCTTTTGCAGCCACGCCGACAGAAAATTTCAGCGACTTGCCCACACCGATTTCAGCGTTCCAAGCCTCATCAACTTTCGCCATATATTCAGAAAAAACCGCAGTTGTGCCGCTGCCGTCTGAACGATAAACAGCGGTAATCGCCTTGTCAGGTAAATTCAGATTGTGATTTATTGCCTTGATTTTTTGGTCATTCCAGCGGGTAATTTTGCCTCTGAAAATTTCCGAAATTAAAGCCGAAGTCAGTTTTAATTCGCTGATTTCCTTTAAGTTATACGAAACAACCACTGCGCCCAAACAGGTTGGAATATGCAGCACTTCGCCGCCCATTTCAGCAAGTTCGGCATCGGAAAGAAAAACGTCTGTCGCACCGAAATCAACGGTTTGGTCTTTGAGGCTGCGAATGCCGCCGCCGCTGCCAACCGCGCCGTAAGTAACTTTGCTATCTGATTTTTCAGTAAAATTTTTCAGCACGATATTATAAAACGGTGCAGGAAAAGTTGCGCCCGCACCCGAAAGATTGGCGGTTTTTTCGGTTTTCCCGCCGTTTTGTCCGCAAGATGCAAGCAATGCCGCAACTGCCAACATTCCAATAAAAACTTTATTTTTATTCATTTTGATTTCTTTTAAATTTGTTAAACTAATTTTTACAATGCAAAAGTAGTTACGAAAAAAAAAGAAATAAATACGAATATGTTAAGATTTAGTTAAAGTTTTTTTTGGCACGCAGATAACGCTGATTTTTATAGATAAACGCAGATTGTATTACTTAACAATCTGCGTTTATCCGTTTAATCTGTGTCATCTGCGTGCTAATTATGTTGAAAATTTTGACAACAAAATTCAAACAAAAATTCTGCCGTTTTTTCCACACCGAGCGTGGAGGAATTTACGCAAAGGTGATATGCAGAGGCGTTTCCCCAAGTTTTGTTGCTGTAATAATTGTAGTATTCGGCGCGGCGTTTGTCGTTTTGTTCAACAAGGTTTTTTGCCTCTTTTTCCGATATATTTTTTTCATCAACAATTCTTTTTATTCTGTCGGAGAAGTTTGCAGTGATAAAAATTGTCAATAAATTTGGTTTTTCGCGCAAAATATAATCGGCGCAACGACCGATAAAAATTGCAGATTCTTTTTCTGCAATGTCCTGAATTACTTTGCTTTGAATGGCAAAAAGGGTTTCATTGCAAAGGTAATTGTTCGCCTGTTCGCCGCCGAAAAAACCACCCAAAAGGTTGCCAAAAATACTGAAACTGCTTTTTTCGTCAGCCTTTTCAAAATATTCCTTGCCCAAGCCGCTTTTTTGCGATGCAAGGTTAATTAATTCCTTGTCGTAGAGCGGAATAGAAAGTTTTTCAGACAAAATTTTTGCAATCGCCATTCCTCCGCTGCCAAATTGCCGACCGATTGTTATTAACATATATTTTAGTGGTTAGTGGTTAATGATTAGTGATTAGTGATTAGTAGTTA
Organism: Prevotellaceae bacterium; assembly: GCA_031260925.1. GTDB lineage: Bacteria > Bacteroidota > Bacteroidia > Bacteroidales > Paludibacteraceae > F0058. The sequence goes on from JAISKN010000208.1 coordinate 14,022, forward strand.
GTGGTTAGTGGTTAGTTGTAATTATTTTCAGGTGCAAAGGTACAAAAAATTATTTTTATTTTTTTTGTTTTAAATAAAGTTGCGTGGAATTTATGATATTTTGCCACACAAGATACGCACCCGCGCCAACAGCAGTAAGCGGGTTGAAATATTGCTGCGCGAGCCAAATTGCAAGTATCGTGTTTTTTTGCCCCAAAGCCTGCCCGCCAGAAATGCTGTCGCCGTATTTTTTGCCGATAAGTTTGCCGAACAAAAACTGCAGCGCGCACACAATCAAAGAGGCAACGGCAAGCCAAATTTTTGTGGTAACCTGTTCCGATTTTCCGTCAATCAACGTTTTTGCAACCTGCGCCACAGCAACAATCAAAGTGAATGCCCACACATAAAACGCTGCTCCACTGTAAGTTGCGATTGTTTTTTGAACTTTTGGCAAAAAAAACCTGATAAACATTATTATCAAAAACGGTAAAATTAGCAACGGAAAAACTTTTGAGAAAATATTAAAAAACAGTGTCCAAAAATCAACATTTTCCTTTGCTCCCATAAGTGGAAAGAGCAACGGAGCCGCGACTGCAACGGCGATATTGATAAAAAGCGTGTAGGTTGCCGTTGCTGCCACGTTGCCGCCGAGTTTGCCTGTAACAACGGCAGCAGCGGTAGCAGTCGGGCAAATCACGCAAATCATCGCGCCCTGCGCCAAAAGTTGATTAAAAGGCGCAACAGCATAATACACCGCCACGCAACCGCCAATCTGAATTAACATCAGCCAAAAATGCAGCCAAGTCGGTTTCAGATTTTTAGTTTCGATTTTTGAAAACGTGAGCAGCAGCATCAGAAAAATCAAAATCGGCGTAAACGGCATTAGAATAGAAAGCCATTTATAACCTAAAATGCCGATTACCATTGCTATAAGTAGCGTATATTGTTTTATGAATTGTATCATTTTTTATTTTTCAAAAACTTGGCAAAGGTACAAAAAATTCAATTATGAATTAAGAGTTAAGAGTTTTTTTGAGGTGCATAAAATAAATTTTGACAGTAACTAAAAAAACAGGTGTCATTCCCGCTCAGGCAGGAATCCCATTTGTACATTGCAGTAAGGAGATTCCCGCCTGCGCGGGAATGACAGGTTTCTTTATTTATATTATGTTTTTTTAATTGCTTTTCTATTATCTTCATATTTTAAAAAAACTAATAGCCCTCAAAAAAATTATTAACCGCTTTTTCCATTTTCTAAAAGAAAATTTTGTAACTTTGCAAAATCTTAATTTTATTATCATTTAAAAATATGAATTTTTTACAGAACACTAATGAATTAATTTCATTTTTGGACAAGCCTGCATCGGAATTTACAAAGGCAGATATTAAAAATTTTATTACCCAAAATAAAATCGAATTTGTGAATTTTATGTATTCGGCTTTTGACCACAAGTTAAAAACGCTTAACTTCGTGATTCCCAACGAACAATATCTCGACTCTATTCTCACTTTCGGCGAGCGGGTTGATGGCTCAAGCCTTTTTCCGTACATTGAGGCGGGCAACAGCGATTTGTACGTTTTGCCTCGTTTCAGCACCGCATTTATTGACCCGTTTGCTGCGCGCCCAACGCTTTGTATGCTCTGCTCGTTCTTCGACAGAGAGGGCAATTTGCTCGAAACTTCGTCAGAATACACACTGCAAAAGGCGGACAGAAATTTTACCGAACAAACAGGAATGACTTTTGAGGCGATGGTGGAACTCGAATATTACGTCATCGGGCAGGCTGACGCAGGCGATGCCTTTGTTGTGCCAAATCAAAAAGGCTATCACGAATCTTCGCCTTACGCTCGTTTCAACGAGTTTCGCAAAGATTGTATGGCGCATATTGCTCGCGTTGGCGGGCAAATTAAGTATGGACATAACGAAGTTGGAAATTTTACTTCCGAAGGCAAAATTTATGAGCAGAACGAAATTGAGTTTTTGCCGACTCGTATTCAGCAAATGGCTGATTCAATGCTGATTGCGCAATGGATAATTCGTAATTTGGCGTATCAGCGCGGCTTGGACAT
>JAISKN010000217.1 GCA_031260925.1 Prevotellaceae bacterium
TACGGCAGGCGCGTTCCGATGTCGGTAAAAGGCTTTACGCGCGTGAGTTGCGATGCCGCAGGCACACTGAAAATACCAGATTTCCCTGACGGAGTGCCTGCGCTGCGCACACATTCGCAGCGGTTTTACACGCAGGCAACGCGCGACAGTTTGCAAATGAAAATCGACACTTGGAGTTGGTACGTTGCTGGAACGCGCTACCCTGTTTTTGAGAGCATTCAGACGAATGTTGTCCGCAACACGACCTTTGCAAACGGCTCGCAGCAGCAAAACGATACGGCGATTTTTCAAACATCTTTTTATTACCCGCCAATGCAGCAGACAAATATTTTTGACGAGCAAACATCTGAAAATCCGATACTTACAGGCATAAATGCCGTTTTCACAGAGGCAGAATGGCAACCAAACCCTGTTGTTGAAAATCTGTACATTTCGTACAAACTTACCCGCAACGCAACTGTCTGGTTTTCAGTACATTCCAACGGCAGCATTCCGCTTTGCCAAACCGCGCCAAGCAATAAACTTGCGGGCTACAATCAGACCATTATACCGATGTCAAGCCTGCCTGTCGGCACTTACACGGTTTTTGTCCACGTTGATGATATGGTGCTGATGCAAACAATAATTAAGAACTAAAAGTTAAGAACTAAAAACTAAAAATTAAAAACAGGTGTCATTGCGGGCTTGACCCGCAATCGCTCGCAAGTGATTTTCAAACGATTGCGGGTTGTCATTCTGAACTTGATTCATAACCGCAATGACACGGCAAAAAAATATTAACAAATAAAAATAACCAGTCCACAGATTACACAGATTAACACAAATTTTTAATTTTTCGTGAAAATCAGTGTAATCAGTGGACAAAAAAATAAAAAACAATGAAAAAATACATTTTATTAACAGGATTGATTTTTGTAATCAACAGTGCATTTGCACAGGAAGAAACTCCAGAGGCAAGTTTTAACGTGCAGAGCGAGCAGAGTTCCGCCTCGCTCTACACAGGCACAATGGGCTTAAATGTGCCGATTTACACAATTTCCGACCCCGATTTTACGTTGCCAATTTCGCTGAGTTACACAGCGAATGGGTTTATGCCTGAACAGTTGTCTGGAAATTTTGGCATAAACTGGAATTTAAGTGTTGGCGCATCTCTTACAAGAAAAATAATGATGTACTCTGATGAAAAAGGCGGGCGGCTGGCTTGGTTAAGAGACCTTACTAAATGCAGAATAAACAAAGACGATTTATTTGATGGCTCATTGTCTGATATTTCCGTACTTTGTAATAGCAACAAAGTAAATTTTGCGGGTGCCGATATTTTCTATTTTAATATTTTTGGCAATAGCGGCTCATTTTTTATAGATTATGACGGCACAATAAAGGTTACTTCAAACAGTCATATTAACGTTGATGTTTCAGAATTGCAAGCGGGAACAGATGATAACAGTTTGTTGAAAATAAAAATTATTGACAATAACGGTTATACTTATGTTTTTGGCGGTAAAGCACATTCAATTTCAAATTTGCAAAGACCCAATAATGATATTTACAGCGGCTCTACTGACGAATGGCATTTAACGAAAATTATTGCGCCTAACGGCAGAACGCTGGAATTAAACTATTTTTCTGATGGTTGGTATGAAAGAAGCAACAATGGCATTGAGTTTAAAGGATATAGTCTGTTAAATGGAGATGCCTTTTATTGTCCGTCAATATCGGCTTATGATTCAGATAATAAGACAGCATTTGGAAATAAAAATCAAGAGATACAGGAGGCAAGTGGATATCAATATCACCAGGGCAACCCCATTTTTGAGGCGACTTCCACAGTAGATAAAAGACAAAAATTAGTCGGCGTATCTATTGATGATGTTGATTTCAATTTATCTTTTAATTATTCTTTAAATAATAGTTGGGATTGGGGTATGAAAAGTATTTTGAAATCAATAAATTTGAATATTGGCAGCGAGGAGCAAAAGAGTATGACTTTTGAATATGACAGCATACAATGTTCATATCACAGTTATTTTTATCTCAAAAAAATAAAAACTTTTATGAACGGAAATTATATTTTTGCTTATAATAATATTCCCTGCTTGGACATATCTTACACAAATTCTATAGGTATTGGTCTTTCTCCTCAAGAAGTTGATACTATTCAAAAATATATAGACGACTACGGCTATCACAAACTCAACCCTTTTGCAGGTGCATTGACAAGCGTAAGAAATCCAATGGGCGGAAAAATGACCTTTGAATACAACAGACATTCATATTCAGAAACAAAAATGTTTGGATATAATGCTGCTGGAGAAATGGATATTTTGGTAGAAAATGCAAATAGACAGGATTTGTACAACAATATCCGCATAAATAAAATAAAATATTTTGATGAAAGCGGCGCATTGACAGAAACCAAAACATACAGTTACAATCTGCACGAAATAACCGATGTTGTTCAGCAAAATGCGCCTTCAAATTTTCCATTAACGGAAGATGGGCAAGATGTCAATACTACTGCCATAACATTAAACAACAGCAGCGGAATGTTGAATATTGATTTTTCAATGAAAACGGCTGATTCAAAATATTATGTGTTTGAAAGAGGCACTTTTTCAGAGCCTTACCCTGTAACATATTCAAAAGTTACTGAAAAAATATCATATCCAACGGGAAAAGAATATAAAACAATTTATTATTTTTCTGATTATAATGCTTTGCCAGAGCAATTTACAATAAGAACAAATACAGATTATTTGTACGAATATAAAAATTTGTATTTTTTTACTTCTCAATCTGCGCGGCGCGGCTTGTTAATAAAGAAACAGGAATCTGAAAACGGCATTCCGATAAGGCAAACAGAATTTCAATATCAACCGTTATTATCTGATTATAATGTGCAAAATAAAAATTATTTGGTAACATTTTACGGTGCTGGCGGCATTGGTAATATTGTAAAAATGTATTTCGGCAGTTCAAATCCTACAAGCATCACCACTACCGACCATATTAACGGCGCAGATATAATCACTGTTACCGATTTTATTTATGACACAAAAAATCGTTTGTCGGAGAAAAAAACTGACGGCATTGACGGCAGAAAGTATTTTACAAAATACCGCTATGCAGACGATATTTTGCCGTTGCAACTTTATGGAACGGATAATAATTCCTCTGACGGCATCAGCGCAGGCAATATTTATCAAAATTACAGCGGTTTTGCAGGCGGTTTTCAGCAGATGCAGAGGCAAGGCTGGTTTGGGCGACCTGTGGAGGTGGTAAGTGGTTTTTATGACGAAAACCAAACGGCGCACTACACAGGCGGGACAATTTCGCTCTTTAAACGCATTTACGACAATGTGATAGTTTCGATGAGAATGTTGCCGACAAACCCTGCGGCTTATCTTTCGCAGTCTTCGCTTTTTACACCTGTACATTCGGGTTTTGCGGTGCTTTCGCAGGAGTGGAATTTGATTTTGGAAAATCCGATTTCGGAGGCGGAATATCAAAATGCAAAGTTGAAATTTAACGGCGGAAGTATTGTTTTTGATGACGAAAAGTTTGAAAAAGCGGCTGATTACACATATAATAATAAACTGCGGCTGACACAAATAGCACCTGCAAACGCTTTGCCGACAAGTTATGTCTGGGATAATAAAAATCTTTTTCCTTTGTCCGAAACCACAGGCAGATTTACAAAAACATACGAATATAAGCCCTTTGTGGGACTTATCTCAACTACCGATGCCAGAAATATCGAAACACGTTATTTCTATGACGTAAATAATCGTCTGTGGGCTTCTTGTCTCTATGGCGGCGGCTTGAATATAAAAATAGGCAATGTCTATGAATATCATTTGTACCATTAAAAAAAATAACAACTTCTTTAACCCCCCTGCCCCCCTTTAAAAAAGGGGGGAGTTCGGGCAAAACTAATTTTGTAAAAACAATGCAAGTTACGAGTTCTCCCCTTTGCAAAAGGGGAGATGTCCGAAGGACAGAGGGGTTGAAAATTTATTTATTCATTAATAAAAAAAATCTAAAAAAAAATATGAAACACATAACATTTATAATATTGGCAATCTGTATTTTACAAAATATTTTCGCTCAAAAACCTGATTTTGACGAAAAGGAAATGCAAACACAATTCGCAATGCTTAATAATGCAAAAAGCATTAACGATTTAAAAAATACATTTATCGGCGATTATTTTCGCAATTATACACCGCCGCCGCCTGAGGCTGGGTCGCAAAACTACATCATCTCGTTGCTGCCAACATCTGAGGGCGGAATACAGACAACGGACTTTTTTGACGGTTTCGGCAGGAGGCTGCAAACGGTGTCAAAACAACTGTCGCCGCTGCACAAAGATATTGCCGTGAAATACGAATACGAGGGCGGAAAAGTTGTAGAAAGTTGGCTGCCGACTGTGCTGACACAGACAAGCGGCAACTTTGTGAGCGGGCTTGAAGAAAAAACGAAAAGTTTTTATAACGACCTGCACCCTTTTGTAAAGCAGAACTCAACCGCATTTTCAACCAAAACCACGCGCGCAGGCGATGAATGGAACACCCATTTTGCAGAGATTTCTGTTGCTGCAAACGCAGGCGGCGATGTGAAAAAGTTTGCTTTGAGCGGCGATAATCTGATTGAAAACGGCTATTATGCTGCCAATGAGTTGATAAAAACCACAGGCACAGACGAAGACGGCAAGTCAGGAATGAAATTTACCGACCGCAACGGACAGACCGTTCTCACGCGCAGAATAAACGATGATGGGAACTACGACACCTATTATGTTTATAACGATTTCGGGCAGTTGGTTTGGGTAATTCCGCCAATGGCAGCGGAGGCAAGCGTGATTGACGGCGATGTTTTGGACAAATACGGCTATTTTTACAAATACGACAAATACGGCAACTGCATTGAGAAAAAACTGCCCGGCTGCGCGCCGATTTATATGGTGTATGACAAAGCGCAACGGCTGATTTTGTCGCAAGACGGCAATCTGCACGAGGCGAACAAATGGCTCGTGAGCAAATATGATGAATATGGCAGAGCCGTTTATACCGCCATTTTAGCAAGCGAAAACAAACGCGAAGATTTCGCCGAAATAATTAAAAATGAGATTGTTACGGAAGAATTTACACTGTCGAACAGTTTTAACGGCATTGGTTATACCTGTAATTATTTTCCAGAAATTTCTGAGATTTTGAGCGTAAATTATTATGACGATTATGCTTTTCTCGGCTTGTATTCTGGTAATGTGCTGCAAAATCTGGTATTTATTCCGCAGTCGAATTTTGAGCAGGAGGCAGGCACGCCGCTTGGGCTTGCCACAGGCTCGCGGACATATATTTTAGACGGCTCGGGCGCGTTTTTGACCTCGACAGTGCATTACGACAGGTGGGGGCAGGCGATACAGACGCGCTCGCAAAACCACTTGGGCGGCTACGATGCGGCGCACATCAAATATGATGCCTTCGGAAAAGTTACAAATACTTACAAAACGCATACAAGCACAAGCCCCCAAACCCCCTCAGGGGGCTTTACCGAGCGTTATACTTATGAATATGACCACGCTTTCCGCCCGACTGTTACAAAATATCAACTGAACGGCAATGCAGAAATAAAGTTGTCGCATAATTTTTACGATGAACTTGGGCGTTTGAAAACAAAAAACCGCCATAACAGTGCCGATATTGAAACTTTTGAGTACAATATTCAAAACTGGCTGACCAAGAAAACAAGCGGAAACTTTGAGGAAAACCTTGATTATCAAGGCTCTTTTACAGGCACTATTACCTCAATGAGTTGGAAAAACACAGGCAGCAGTGCCGTAAATAAGTACATTTTCACTTACGACAAACTCAACCGTTTGAAGAGCGGAGTGCTTGATAATGGCGGCTTTGCTGAAAATTTTGAGTACGACAAAAACGGAAATATCGAACATTTAGAGAGATATTTTAAAAATACGCAAATTGACGATTTGAAAATGGACTATAATGACAACGGAAATATTGGCAATCAACTGAAATCTGTTAAAGATTATGCAAATCACAATCTTACCAATTTGTATGATTTAAAAGAATATACAGGGCAGACAAATGAAGAGTTGATTTATGATGCAAACGGCAATTTGATAAAAGATTTAGACAGAAAAATTTTGCAAATTCAATATAATTATCTAAATTTGCCCGCTCGAACGATTTTTGAAGACGGCAGCGAGATTGTCAATATTTATGCCTCAAATGCAAGCAAACTTTCGGCGTATTATATCACGGCATTTACGCGGCAGATAGACCCGCGCGAAAAAACGGCAGAGGTTTTAAACAATATTAAAAACGCCACAGGCACGCACTACTGCGGAAATATTGAGTATATCTTTGACAAAAACGGAACAACTGAAACAATAAAAACAACGCGAATACACAACGCAGAGGGGTATTACGAAGGCGAAAAATGGTATTATTTCCGAAAAGACCATTTAGGCAACAATAGAGAAGTTTTTTATGTGGGGGAATTAAATCTAAATTCTGGAGAATTAAATTTTGATGGCTTACTTGACGGCTCACATATAAGATACGAAACGACCACAGTTCAGGTAACAAACTATTATCCGTCAGGCGTGCCGTGGTCAAGTGGAAAATATTTGAGTGTGCCGAAATACACGCAGCCCTACAAGTACAACGG